>DQAM01000214.1 GCA_003523545.1 Dysgonomonas sp. | reverse complement strand
AACCGCTCTTCCGATCTAGTTATGCTGACATCGATATATCCTATTACATGTATCGACGGATCGGTGGTGCATACGATATTACCCTTCATCTCGGAAGGTATAGGACCGAATATATCTCCGGTTGATTCGGCATTTTTTTGTAAATTGGATAAATAGTCGTAAGTCTCTTTGCGAAGGGTATTCTGCTTCAGTTTAATGTAATAAAGAGATGAAAAACGGTAGTCACTGGGTTCGTACTGCGACAGTTTTAGGTTTATAATCCTGTTTTCTGAAAGCTTATCGCTGGAGCCTAAAAGCAAAGAATTAGACCGGCCGTATCCCCAGCAATTCAAGCCTTCGTTGAAATAAGGTCCGTCAATGTTGTCGTAATAGACAATGTATCCTCCACGTTCTCCGGCATAAAATATGTCGCCTTCATAATCGGGATGGATAGGTTCTGTGGTATGCAGTAGTTCTGCATTTAGACGCGCATTTATTTCCCAAATCTCATTATACGACCATAGGTAGTATCCTGTCTCACTTCCTTCCTTATGTGTGCTGACTGTTACATATATAGGTTCTCCGTCTCTTTCTTTGTAAGCATATATGCTGTCGATAGGCGGAGTGGATACAGGCGTAAGCGGAGATGATTCATATTCGTTGCCTTCCGCCTTAATCTTTAACTTATACTGTGTGCCGGGGGTTAAATCACCGATAGGAATAATATATTCTCCGTTCTGGGAAACACTTGTTGCCGGAAAAGTCTGCCCGTTGTCTGTCTCTACCAGAACATCTGCATTATAGAGGATGGTGAGATTGGTAATATCTTCCAGTATGCCTACGCTTTTGCTTAGCTTGATAATCGTAGTGTCGTTGGTTATCATTCCTTCCACCACAAGCAGACCGCTCATCTCTTCGACATCTTTCGGAGTATATTCGTCTATACACCCGGAAAGCAAACCCGATAACAATATCGATAGTAATATGTATTGTAACTTATTCATACGAGGCTAAAACTTTATATTATATGAAACATAAGGAATCGGAGCTCCGAAAATGGATAATTTATATCCTTTTACTTTACCGTCTTCCGATTTATAATATATGGAATGGGCATTTTTGCGGCCCGTCAAATTATATACTCCGAACGAAATCGTACTATGCGTAAGCAAAGTCAGGTGATGGCTGGGTTCGATGTTGAAGGATAAGTCGGTACGGAAATAATCGGGTATCCTGTATTTATTCCGGTCCGAGTAGTACACGTATTCGCCTCCTGCATATATGTATTTTGATACGGGTAATGTGACCGGGCGGCCTGTAGAGTATTCGCAATTGAGGGAAAAACTGTACCGGTGGGTAAATTTGTAATTCCCTATCAGCTTGAATTCGTGGGGCTTGTCGAAATCGGCGGGATACCAGTCTCCTTTATTTACAGGTAAAGTGATGCGTTTATCTTCTTGTTTCAATTCGGTACGCGAATATGTATAGCTTACCCAGCCGTTAAGCTTTCCGGAGGTTTTCTTTACCATAAGCTCTACACCATAAGCCCGGCCTTTTGTATTAAGTACATCCGTTTCGAGGTGGTGGTTCATCAGAAGCCTTGCTCCGTTCCGGTAATCGAGGTAATCGCTCATTGTTTTGTAATATACTTCTACGGATGTCTCTACTATATGGTTCATGAAGTTTTTATATACTCCGGCTGCAAACTGTACGCCTTTCTGGGGTTTGATATTCATATCGCTCAGTTTCCATGTATCCGTGGGAGACATGATAGAGGTATTGGATATCTTATGAATGTACTGCCTCATAGAGTTAACTCCTGCTTTGACCGACCAGTCGTTGGGTAGTGCATAACGGGCTGAGAATCTAAACTCCGGTCCGTGATAGGTTTTCAGAATGCCTTTTTCATCTGTTTTAGTATCCTGTATTGTAGTTAGAGACGGCAGGTATTGCGGGTCATATATATTGTATGAGCGCGATCCTAATACATTGAAGAGGGAATAACGAATTCCGAAATCAATGGCAAGGTCGGAAGTTATATTCCACTGATCTCCTACATAAAGTGCAGATTCAAGTGCTTTTTCCCGTTGTATTTTATCGTTCATTACAAGCGATTCGGCTCCTTTCGGGGAGTATGTGCCGGGGTGCAGGTTGTAATATAGGCTGCTTAACCCGAAGCTTATGGTATGGTCGTTATTTAGGTACCATGAAAAATCGGCTTTACCATATCCTTGATTTATTGCAAATTCCATGTTATAAGCAGTAGACGGGTATTCGGTATTTTCTGTCATGTAATCGTAGTGGTCGTATCCGGCGCTAAAGATTCCTGTCAGCTTCGGTCCGAATATATGCCGCCATTTGATAGAAGCATTTGCATTCCGGTATTTGTAAAGCTCATATTTCTGGAACCTGAACCTGTCCTGGCTGTAATATCCGCTTATATAAAGATTGTCGCGCGGACTGAATACATGATTTACTGTAGCGTTGAAATCGTAGAATCCGGCTTTTCCGTCTCTGTATCCGCTTTTTTCGGGCAGTTGTTTCAGGAGCCAGTCCGAATAAGTCGTACGGCCTCCGATGACAAACGAGCTTTTTTCTTTTACGATAGGCCCTTCAAAACTCAGACGGCTGGTCAGCAGGCCGAGACTGGCAGAACCGATATATTCCTTTTTATTGCCTTCCCGGCTGTTGATTTCAAGCACGGATGATATGCGTCCGCCGTATTTGGATGGTATGCTGCTCTTATATAACTCCATATCTTTGATAATGTCCGGATTGAATACCGAGAAAAGCCCGAACATATGCGATGGATTATATATGGTAGATTCGTTATAAAGTATAAGATTTTGGTCGGTAGCCCCTCCTCTGACATTGAAACCGGTTGACACTTCTCCTACCGATTTGACTCCCGGCAAAGACATAATTACACGCATTATATCTGCTTCACCGAAGGCAGTAGGTATATTCTTTACGTCTTTCATCTGCAGCCGTTCGATGCCGAGCGAAACCTGGCGCACATTATTCTTTTTGTCGGCTAATACCAATACTTCGCGTAAAGTATGTACTTTTTCGATCGATTGTATATCGAAACGCCCATCCGAATAAAGCTGTATCTGGCGTTTAGTGTCCGATTGGCCTGCTCCGTATATATGCAGTTCGTGCCTTCCCGGTTCGAGCAGCAGATTATAGTAGCCATATGCATCTGTCATTGTGGTAATATTAGCTTCATCGGCTCTGATAAATACGCCGACGATAGGTTCACCTGTTTTCGAATCGTATACGTATCCGGTAAGTGATACCTTATCCTGCGGTGTTTCAGACGCTTTTCCTACTTCATATATTTTATATTCGGATGTTGCTTGTTTTCCTTCATTATCCCGTACAAGAGATAGGGCGGAAACGTAGGTTGAATCTCTCGTCTGGGTTTTGCTTCCATCCTCTGGTTCTGATGTATATTGCCTGTTTTCTCCGGCAGGAGTAATGTCAGTGGCCAGCGCTCTGCCTTTGAGTATGAAAAATGTGTTGTTGTATTCCGATACTTGAAAATCTGTATTTTCGAAAGCTCTTTTGAGTATTGCCAGTGGTTCTTCTTCAATGGCTCTTATCGTTATAGAGACAGTATCCATTTCTGCAGGTATGCAGTATACTTTCCGGTCTGTTTGTCGTTCTATATGCTCGAATAGCCTGTAAGCAGACTCATTCTGCAAATCTATAGAGATCTTTTGCTGCGAATGAATAAAGAAGCTGCTGTAGATAATGAAAGTTAATAAACAGATTATTCTCATTGTTTTTTCAGTTTTTCGTATTGTTTTACTACCAGTCTCATGACTTGTTCTCTGCTTACTCCATCGAATTCGAGACGATTCTCTTTAATATATGTTTCGAGTTCTTTTCTTTTATCATTAAAAACCTTCAGTACCGATCTTTTACTTTTTACCTGATGATAAGTCTCGTCTTTTAGGATATAGAATCTTATATTTTGTACAAGTGCGGCATCGGGAGAGCTTTGTTTTACAAAATCGTAATTATCTTTTTTAATCAGCCTGCAATACTCGTTTTCCTCGAGAAGAAGATAATACCCTTTTTGGGGAGCATCTATTGCTTTTTTGTCATTAAGATAATATACATGGTATCCCTGGACTTCTGCCATCTCCACTTTTTCGGGATCTAATATTATATTAAAATTGCCTGGTGAAAATATGACAAGGTCGTTGCGGTACAAGTCCAACAGCATATTCTCTTTTGGATAAAGAATGCCATTATATATCAGCCTGCCTTCTGAATAGTAATCTGTCAGGCGAGGGATATTGTTGTCATAATCTTCTATTTTTTGCGTATTTGCAGGTAATAAGTAGGGAGTGTATGATCCGACCATGAGTCCTCTAAGATAAGGGATGTGTATTTTGCCATAATATAGGTTGGAATATTCGGAGGCTGATGTTAGATAATTATTTATAATTTGATTGTCCGGCAGCAATATATCGGTGTTGTGTTGGCAGAATATGTTGGATGTGAATAACAGTAAGAAGCATAAAATAGTTGTTTTCATGAGTTTTTCTGCTATATGTTAATATTTTAAGATGCTATTTGTCAAATATAAACATTTTTTTATTCTTTTGGTTGCACAAACCTTAAAATTATAAATATACGGATAAGATTTTAGAGATATATAAGTAGAATAGTTGTCTATTTAATTGTTTTAATTAATTTTTTGTAAAAGATATTCGTGTTTTTTTTGATGATACTCTATCTATATGATACCTAGTCTATTTTATACGTTGTTTTAGAGGGGTTTGTGTTTTTTTTGCAAATCAAGCATAAAAACA
>DQAM01000059.1:1634-3478 GCA_003523545.1 Dysgonomonas sp. | reverse complement strand
AATTTAAACGTTTGGAGTATATGTCTTACCTGGAAACCCTGATATTCCCTTTGCGACAAATTGGAGATTCGGTAAACGGATTTAAAGGTAAGTTGCGAGATGTGAATTGCAGCCAAAAGTAAATGTAAAAACTGGATATTTTGTTTCACACATCCGATTTTTAGACTTGTAATAAATCGATGAATTAAAAAAGCAATTAATTTATGGTAGAGCCTATGAATGTACTTCGTGTGGGAATACTAAAAGGAGCCAATAAAGTAGTTGGTTTACATAATCATCCTACCGGGAATCTAAAGCTATACGATGAAGATTAATAATGTACGGACAAATTAGTACAAGTAGTCAAGATTATAGATATTAGAGTAGAAGACCATATAATAATCAATACTAAATCTTATATAAGTTTTAAAAATTTAAGATTAATATATGAGCTTAAAAAGAGTATAAAATATGTTGCTGCTTATCAACTCATTGAGAAAGTAAGTAAAGAAGAGCAAAAAATAAGGATTGCTGTTGAGCTTTGTTCAAAATAGCAGTAAAGTTTGGTATTTCTGGAGATAGTACAGTTCTTAAATGGGAGGATATTTATTATGAACAAGAAGAATCTCTGATGCAAGAAAACGGAAGAAGAAAGAAGATTATGAGTCAAGATATGCCGAAGAAATGAAAATTAAGCAATGGGTAACGATTTAGAAACGAGCGAAAGACTTCGGTCTGCTTTCTTTTTCCATTGTTTCAAATAACCCTATTGTAAAGATAAAATATCACTATACAATAACTATAAAAATATTATTTATTCTGAATTGACTTTTAAGTACAACGAAATCACTTATCTTTAACGTGGCTTATTTCTTAACGCATTATGGTTAAAGAACTAAATAATATATCAGATTTCAATAAATTTATCGGTCTTCCAGCCCCTCAAAATACAGACTTTGAAATCAGCAGACTTGAAGACCTTAGCGAAGCCATGTTATGTAACGTGCCTCCATTTAGACATAGGCTTTATTCTGTTTGTCTTGCGGAGCAATTAGATATGGAACTCAATATCGGTTATTATAAACGTAACCCGCAGGTTCCCTATTTTTTATTCAAATCTCCGTTTCAGATCATGTCATGGCGTACTCAACCGGGGTTGATAAAAGGTTGGCATTTTCTTTTCACAGAAGATTTTCTTCTGAAATATACACAATTAACAGAAATCGTATGTGAATTTCCTTTTTTGCAACTTGACAAAGCTATTCCTTTTGAAATAGATGCGAAAAATGCTAACCAATTAGCCGATATTTTCAAGAAAATAAATGATGAATATAAAAGTGATGAGCCGGATCGTTTTGAATTGATCGCATCTTATATTCATGTCCTGCTTGTTCATATCCGCAGGCTGTACGATAAGAGTTTACAAACAGAAAAAGAGTTGCTTATAATGGCGAAAGAAAGCGATCTTAGCCTATTTAATAAATTCAAAGACTTATTAAACTCTCAAATAAAGGAAGACGAAACTTTGCCGGAGAATAGCAGAACTGTAGGTTATTATGCTGACCTGCTTTTCGTCCATCCAAACTACCTAAATGCAGTAATTAAAAGAGTAACAGGTAGTACGGCATTGGGACTTATCCATGAACAGATTATTACTTTAGCAAAAATTCTATTACTTCATACAGAATTGACTATAAAAGAAATCGCTTTCCGGCTTTCTTTCAGTGAAGCAACTCATTTCGGCACTTTCTTTAAAAAATATACGGATCAGACTCCTGCTGAATTCCGCAAAGAAATCCAGATTTGAAATTCGCCATTCATGGTTTGAAATTCGTTACCTCTTCCTGATGTTCAGGTTATACTTT
>DQAM01000059.1:0-1600 GCA_003523545.1 Dysgonomonas sp. | reverse complement strand
AAAGTATAACCTGAACATCAGAGATGAAAAAGACAATTTTAATAACCGGAACATCTACCGGTATCGGACGTGTAGCCGCACTGCATTTTGCAAAAAATGGTTGGAACGTTATAGCAACCATGCGTACTCCCGAAAAGGAAACAGAACTTAACACGGTGGAAAACATTACTGTCAGCCGCCTTGATCTTGAAGATGTACCCAGCATTGAAAAGTCAATAAACGAATCTATCGACAAATTCGGACAAATAGATGTTGTTGTAAATAATGCGGCATTCGGGCAGTTCGGTGCCTTTGAAGCCATTACACTGGAGCAGGTTCGTAAACAGTTCGATGTAAACGTCTTCGGAACAATGAATGTAATCAGGGCTATACTCCCACATTTCCGCAAAAATAAGGCGGGCATGATTCTGAATGTAAGTTCAGCCGGAGGGCGGATTGGTTTACCATTAATGTCTATTTATATGGCATCCAAATTTGCTTTGGAAGGTTTTTCCGAATCATTATCTTATGAACTGGCATCTCAGAATATTGTAGTAAAATTAGTTGAACCCGGAGGTGTTGATACCCCATTCAACACAAAAGCGTTCGGAAATTTTGCACACAACCCAGCCATACCGGATTACGACGATTATGCGATAGCCTACAGTAAAAAACGGACGCCATGCGTTCAGATTTAACTTCGCCCGAAGAAGTAGCCGAAGGAATATATACTGCCGTAACAGACGGTCAAGACACTCTCCGTTATGCTGTAGGTGACGATGCCAAAGGTTGGATACAAGCCCGTACAAGTATGTCCGATTCGGAATATACCCCGTACATGAGAGAAATTTTCAAAGTTTAATCAAGTATTATTTATGAAAGAAAAAATAAATCCTATCCTCCTAATCGGAGTATAGTGTTCTGTAGGCTCAAAAGCAGTGGATTTGTTGCATCGATATTATCCTGATATGCCGCTGTTCTGGCAGAGTTGAGATCAGGCAAAGATGTATCGGAAGTGATACGCGGGTCGGCAAACTATTTCTCCACCAAGAGAAAGAAAACGACCTATGATAACTACGCATCGGTAAAAATCGTATTTACAGCATGTACCAAAGACACTACCAGCAAGAATTTCCCCGACAGGCTGAATCCGCAGGCTCCGTGGTTTCTCGAGAACCGGACGGGAGTCAATCCTTCGACATTTTCACAGCGGAGTTAACAGAAAAAATGGATTACGGCGCCCAGCGGTTCCGTAATTCTTTTCTGAAAACCACCTTCCATCCCATAGCACCGCAAACGGTAGAAAGGGAATGGGGTGGGAGCGTATATTTACGTTACGTCGGAGAATTACACCTATCTGGTAGATTCAGCTATGAATTACGCCTCACTCAGGAGAATCAAATCCAAACATGATCCGGGCAGAAGCTCGGCAGGTTATCTCTAATATTTATCATGAACTAAGAAGCATTCCCAGCATTCAGGGAGAAGTAAACCTTAATATTGATCCTGATGAAGGTAAACTCGAATTTGTGCTTCGGAAATATCTTCAGTGGAGAGAATATACATTTTACCAGCTTCTGGTAAATTTATAGAAGATAATAAATATATGTTCAAGTTAATA
>DQAM01000057.1 GCA_003523545.1 Dysgonomonas sp. | reverse complement strand
TTAAACTGGAAATAGCTTTTCCATCGATCAATTCCATATTATAAGTTGTAATGGTTAATAAAAAGAAAAGAGAAAACATAGGTTTTCTCTTTCACTTATTCGGTTTATCTTTTCATTCCGGGCATCCGGGACATGAGCTTACCGGCACCTTTCATCTGGGTCATCATTTTCATCATCTTTCGGGTTTCATCAAACTGTTTTATCAGTTTGTTGACTTCCTGTATAGAAGTGCCGCTGCCTTTAGCGATTCGTTGCCTGCGGCTTCCGTTTAGAATATGAGGATTAGATCTTTCCAATGGCGTCATAGAGTAAATTATAGCTTCGATGCCTTTGAAAGCGTCATCGTCAATATCTATATCTTTCATGGCTTTTCCAACACCAGGAATCATTGCCGCCAAATCTTTCAGGTTACCCATCTTCTTTATCTGATTGATCTGAGAAAGAAAATCATTGAAATCGAATTGGTTTTTTGCAATTTTCTTCTGAAGGCGTTTTGCTTCTTCTTCGTCATATTGTTCTTGTGCTCTTTCTACCAAAGAAACAATATCACCCATACCGAGAATACGGTCGGCCATACGCTCCGGGTGGAATACATCCAATGCATCCATTTTTTCACCCATACCGACAAATTTTATCGGTTTATTTACAACCGAACGTATCGATAAGGCAGCTCCACCGCGTGTGTCTCCATCTAATTTGGTAAGTACGACACCGTCGAAATTCAGCTTTTCATTAAATTCCTTAGCAGTGTTAACGGCATCCTGACCGGTCATAGAGTCAACCACAAATAAAATCTCATTCGGCTTAACTGCATCTTTTATGGCGGCGATTTCATTCATCATCACCTCATCTATTGCTAATCGCCCGGCAGTATCTATAATTACAACGTCGTTTCCGTTGGTTTTTGCTAATTTGATAGCATTCTGCGCTATCTGTACCGGATTTTTGTTTTCTTGCTCAGAATAGACTGGAACGCCTATTTGTTCTCCCAGAATTTTTAACTGCTCTATGGCCGCAGGACGATAAATATCATCAGCAACTAATAAAGGTTTTTTCCCTTTTTTAGTCTTCAAAAGATTAGCTAATTTACCCGAGAAGGTGGTTTTACCGGAACCTTGCAGACCTGACATTAGAATGATGGCAGGATTGGATTTCAGGTCGATATCGACAGATGTCCCTCCCATAAGCTCGGCAAGTTCATCATGTACGATTTTCACCATCAACTGACTAGGCTTAACGGCAGTCAGAACATTTTGTCCCAAAGCTTTGTCTTTGACAGTTTCGGTAAATTGTTTTGCAGTTTTGAAATTAACATCCGCATCAAGTAGTGCACGTCTGACGTCTTTTAATGTCTCTGCAACGTTTATTTCAGTAATTTTACCTTCCCCCTTGAGAAGTTTAAATGATCGCTCTAATCTGTCACTTAAATTTTCAAACATAAATATATTGTATTCTTTCGTTTATTTTTAGGGATTTATTATGAAACACAAAGATAATAAAGTTTTTTCTGAACTGAATCAGGTTTTGGACTAAGTCTTCATTCATCTGGATGGATAACCGCAAAAAGCAAAAGAATAAGGCTAAATTTTAGAATATGTTTTCTTATTCCGTTTAAAGTCATTAATTTTAAATCTCAATTTAATGACAGATTTTATGAATAAAGTTATTGTTAGTTCATTTAAAGAATTCGAAGAATTTGTAGGGAAAGAAATCGGCTTTTCTGAATACTTGAAAATCACACAAGACCGCATTAATCTTTTTGCGGATGCTACCCTCGATCATCAATGGATACATGTGGATGTCGACAGAGCAAAAACAGAAAGCCCATTTAACAATACAATTGCTCACGGTTACCTTATGGTATCGTTGCTGCCATATCTCTGGAACCAGATTATCGAGGTCAGGAATATTAAGATGCTTATTAATTACGGGATAGAGAAATTAAGATTTGGCCAACCTGTAATTGTAGATAATGAAGTAAGATTGAAAGTAAAATTAGAATCGTTGATTAACCTAAGAGGTATTTCAAAGGCAGAGATTAAATTTGTTTTGGAAATCAAAGATTCAAAGAAAAGTGCTATGGAAGGAATCGTTGTGTTTCTTTACCATTTCAACGAATAATAAAATCTGTAATTCTCTCTAGCATGAAAATAAAAGATGTGCTTACTACTATAGAGCAACTGTCACCTATACCATTACAGGAAAGCTATGATAATAGCGGTATACAGGTAGGAGATAGCAGCCAGGAACTTCAGGGTGTACTACTCTGTATTGATGTGACTGAAGATGTTATTGAAGAAGCTTTGCGTTTGGGTTGTAACCTGATTGTTTCTCATCATCCTTTGGCTTTCCGCAGTTTTAAGTCCTTGACAGGAAGAAACTATATAGAAAGGTGCATCATAAAAGCTTGCAGGCATGATTTAGTTATTTACTCAGCTCATACCAATCTGGATAATGCTATGGGCGGTGTAAACTATCAATTAGCTAAGATATTGAATCTTCAGCAAGTAAGGATTCTTGCACCTAAAGTAAATTCGCTATTAAAATTAGTGGCATTTGTCCCTGTTTCACATGCGGATAGTGTACGTAATATTTTGTTTAGTGCAGGAGCTGGTAACATTGGGAATTATGATTTGTGTAGTTACAATATTCTTGGTGAAGGTACATTCAGGGCAGGAGAGGATACCAATCCCTATGTCGGAAATGCCGGTACACTTCATAAAGAGGAAGAAGTGCGTATTGAAGTAGTTTTGCCTCTTTTTAAAAAAAATGAGATTATAAGAGCTCTACTGGCTGTTCATCCTTATGAAGAACCTGCTTATGATATATATGCTTTAGAAAATAAATGGTTGCAGGCCGGAAGCGGGGTAGTGGGCTCTCTGCAAGAACCGATGGAAGAAGAAGACTTTCTTTATTATTTGAAAGATGCTCTTCATTTATCATGTGTTCAGCACTCGGCATATACAGGAAGAACAATCAGAGATATTGCTTTATGCGGGGGTAGCGGTGCATTTTTAATCCCCGAAGCTATTAATTATGGAGCGGATGTTTTTATAACAGGAGAGGCTAAATATAACGATTATTATGATGTCGAAAACAAGTTGTTATTGGCTGTGGTGGGACATTACGAATCTGAAGTCTGTACTAAGAATATATTTTATGATGTGTTGATTAATAAATATCCATATATTAATCTTAATATGTCCCAATTTGATATTAATCCTGTAAGATATATAATTTGATTTATAATACTTCTAATCGAATAAAAAACAGCAGTAAGAATTTGAAATATCTACTGCTGTTTTTTTATATTTTATAGAGTACGTATGCTTATTATTCAGCAAAGAATATTGCTACGCGGTTCCACGCATTTTCTTTATAAGGCTGCTCGGAAGAACCTTTCCATTCTACCTGAACGCGGTTGATAGTGATATTATATTTGACTACAAGGTTTTTTGCA
>DQAM01000054.1 GCA_003523545.1 Dysgonomonas sp. | reverse complement strand
CGCTCTTCCGATCTCCAAATGGTAGGATGCATAAAAATAGCTGAATCAATCCCCACGACATTCTCGTGAAGCAGTACCATGCTGTCCCACCAAAACTTTTTTATATTATTTTTGAGTTCAACTCCATTCTGACCGTAATCATAAACTGCTCCTAATCCGTCATAAATTTCACTGGAAGGGAAAACAAACCCGTATTCTTTGCAATGCGAAACTATTTTCTTAAAAACGTCTTCTTGTGCCATAATATCTATTTGATTACTATTTTTTCTTAAGATGAACAAAGTAAACACTTTTTTCGCATAATTGCTACATTTGGCATTATAACCAACGTAAGATGATTCCGTCCTATCACTAAAATTGCTATATTTACAAAAGCAGTTTTTATCATATTTATTAATTGTGGAAAAATATGAAAATATACAAAGCAACCCTCAATGATATAGAAGACCTTGTAAAACTCAGGATCGACTATTTGAAGATGGATCTCGGAAATCTTTCTGAAAGTGATGAAAAAACAATCAGGGAACAATCAAAGATTTATTTTGCCAAACACATTCATGCAGGTGATTTTATTGCGCTGATGGCTAAGATAGATGGTAAAATTGTCTCCGCCGCCTTTCTGGCAATTCAGGAAAAACAGGCAAACCCATCTTTCATTACAGGGATAACCGGAACGCTTCTGAATGTAATCACTTATCCCGAATACCGTAAGCAGGGCATCGCATCGAAAGTGGTGCAAAGAATAATCAATGAAGCCGAAAAGATGGGAGTATCATCTATCGATCTGTCTTCTACGGAAGATGGAAAGACCTTATATGAGAAAATAGGATTTACGAAACCGTCTTATACTTCAATGCGGTTAAAATTGAAAAAATAAAATATATTAAATCTTACGAAAAAGCTCTATCTTTGCAATAAATAAAGAAAAACAGCATAATGGCATATAATTTTGGCATCATCATACCGATGGCAAACGAATCGGAAGACTTTCTTCCATTAGTTACATCATTAAAAGATGTTTTAGGTAGACTCGAGGGCGGAACCGTATATTTTATTGTCGACAATGTATCTAAAGACAATACACTCCAATTATGTGAGGATTTATCTGAAAGTGATAATCGTTTTAAAGCCATATGGGCTCCTGAAAACAGGAATGTGGTAGATGCCTATATAAGAGGTTATAGAGAGGCATTAAAAAACGGGCATGAAATTATCATAGAGATGGATGCCGGATTATCTCATGACCCCAGAGCATTACCTATGTTCCTCAGAGTGTTGAATGAGGGAAATGAATGTGCCTTCGGCAGCCGTTTCATAAACGGAGGTTCTATATGGAATTCCAATTGGAAAAGGACATTTCTTTCAAAATCAGGAACCATTCTCGCTAACCTTCTGCTGGGAACAAAAATGTATGATATGACTTCCGGATATCAAGGATTCCATGCTTCGATAGTAGATAAGTTCTTAAAATATGAACTCAAGTCTAAAGCTCATTTTTATCAGACAGAATTAAGATATCTATTAAGAAAAACCCGTTTTGCTGAAATACCTATTCACTACCGGGCACCATCTCCCAGTGTGTCTAATAATGCAATTAAAAATTCATTCAGTACGCTTTTTTATTACTGGGGACTAAGGCTGAGAGGTAAAGCTCCATCTATATATTGATGTTAATATAAAAAATCCGAATGAGTAATATAAATAATATAGACAGATTAAGTAAAAAAGACGTTTTGCTCAACATATTATTTATTTTCTTTCTATGTTATTTATCACAGCTTTTTATCAGGCAAGTATTCCAGATTGGATACAACTATAATGGTGTAGAATTCTACCATATATCTGAATGGCTTATCAATTTTGAAGGAGGATTTGTAAGAAGAGGAATAAGAGGAGAAATAATCCTTTTTTTATATAACGTTTTAGGATTAAAACCCTTTACATCTATAATCATAATAACTGCAATATCTTTTATCCTTTTACTTTACTTTTTCTTCTCTCAATTTATAAAACAAGGCTATCCTATCTTTATATTGCCTTTTGCTTTTTTTCTGGGTAACCCAATACTTAATAGTTTCTGGCTAAGGCCTGACTCATTATTGCTGCTTACTTTTATTCTAATAATATATGCATGCAGAAAAAATAGAATTACCGCACCAAACATACTGTTAATTAACATCTTATCTATTTTTGGCATATTAATGCATGAAATATTCATCTTCATAGCTCTCCCTTTTATAATATTATTAATAGCCAGGCTTATAAACCAAGCCTATAATAAGAATCTGAAAAATAAAATATTATCTTATTTTCTTGCCGGTCTTTGTCTAACGCCTTGTATTATAATTACTCTGTTGGTAATTCTCCACAATGGGTCTCCGGCATTTGCTGATAAGATATTAAGTTCATGGAATACAATCCCTTTCCCTGATGGATTTCAGATATGGTCGGCAGGGAGTCAATATCCCGGAGCATTCGAAGGAATGACTAAAACGATGTCAGAAGGGCTAAATGAATACTCGGGACAATTCATAAACTGGTTTTTTAATAGTTTGTACGGTCCTCTTCTTATTCTTCTTACCATAGGGGTTGTGTTTTTCATACTTAGCAATATAAACAAGATTAACAATAGGATTATAATTTTTAAACCACAGGACCATAAGAATAAATCCTCCATTACATCGGTCTTGCTTATTCAGCTTACAGCAATAATACCGCTGTATATACTCGGATGGGATTACGGGCGGTGGATCTTCTTTTGGGCAGCGTCTTCTTTTGTCGTTTTATTACTTATCCCCCAACAAATACTACATACCGCAATACCTTCTCCAATCATTCATCTTTCCGATAAATTAAACAATTGGTCCAGCTCGGTTTTTGGAGAATCCAAGGGTGTCGTCATACTATTATGCCTGATAATAGGAGTTCCTTTTAGTGTATGGGGTGCTCAGGAATATTTCGATACAAGTTTAATTTATATATTATTGAAAAATATCTCCCTTTTATTCAAGTATATTTTAATGGTTTTAAGATAAGATATTACCAGTATAATTGCACCATCTCTGAAAGATAAGCCGGGTATTTTATTAATTTTGCAGTATATATCCCCTACTTATGAATCCGGAAGAAACTAATCTGATTGAACAATATATCCTCGATCATATCGACGAAGAAGATGCATTATTAAAAGAACTCAGCAGAGATGCCAATGTAAATCTGCTCAGGCCGCGTATGCTGTCGGGACATTTGCAGGGCAAACTCCTGAAAATGTTCTGCAGGATGATGCAGCCGCAATATATACTTGAGATAGGAACTTACACCGGATACGCCACCCTCTGCATGGCAGAGGGTGCAGCAGACGATGCTGAAATACATACCATAGAAATAAACGACGAATTGGAGGACTTCATAAATAAGCATCTGCACAAGTCAAAGCTGAAAGACAAAATATATCTGCATATAGGGGATGCTATGCAGATAATCCCGACAATCGACCGGAACTTCGACATCGTGTTTATTGATGCCAACAAAAGATATTATATTGAATACTACGATCTGATATTCGACAAAGTACGGCCGGGAGGACTCATAATTGCCGATAATACCTTATGGGATGGAAAGGTCCTGCAAACACCTCATCAGACGGATAAGCAGACTATAGGCATACAAAGATTCAACGATATGCTGGCTAAAGATAACCGGGTAGAGAAAGTCATCTTACCTATACGCGACGGGCTGACGCTGATCTGGAAAAAATAAGCATGCTTCGTTAAACTTCGTTTCTCTAACTGCGTTTATATAGAACAAAAGATTATAAATGATGTAATCAGTAATTAAAACTGATTCGTATTATTGGAATATAGATGTAAAACCATAAACTTTATCCGTATGAAAAAATTATTCGCTTTTATTTTATTCGCATCCTTAGTATCTTTTTCTGCGTGGGCAGACAACCGGGACAGAGCCGAAAAGATAGCCGTAAATGATTTGCCGCAAAACATCCGGACATTTATTACCAAACATTTTGGGAATGCGTCCTCCATCGAGAGTGCTTACAAATGGCCCAGAAACTACAGTGTATATTTATATGCCGGACACAAAGTGAGTTTTTACACCGACGGAAGCCTCAAAGAGGCAGATGCCAGCAACAATGCTTTACCCAAAAGCATTTTGACGGAATTTTCCCCGCAGATTTCCAATTATGTGAATACTAATTATCCGGATTGGGAGTTAACAGACATAGAAGTAAAAAGGTCTAAAATAGAGATCGAACTGGAATCGGGCAGAAGAAGCGTCGACCTCGAATTCAGCAAAACAGGCGAACTGCTTGACGTCGATCTAGACGATTAATCCAAAAATATACCACAAAACTGCATGAAGATTGAACGAAGTTTATCATTCGATTTTTAGGCAGTTTGTTATCTTTGTAAAAAGATATATATAAAAGAATGGAAACAAAA
>DQAM01000055.1 GCA_003523545.1 Dysgonomonas sp. | reverse complement strand
GTTTTATGCAGAAGAAGCAAAGATAAAGCTATCATTCAACGAAACTCATAATGTATTATCTGACTTAGGAGACATCCCGGGTGAAGATGACAATGGCGAAGAATTTGAATTAGATATAACAGTAACGCAGGAGGATATGAGACTAGTATTATCTCCCGTCTTTCAGAGAGCTGTCGATATCACCAAAAAATTATTAAAACGAAACAATTTGAAAGGATCATCTTTGGAATCATTGATCTTGGTTGGAGGCCCAACTTTTTCTCCTATTGTCAGAAAAATGTTGGAACAACAAATTACAAAACCCGACACAAGTGTTGACCCTATGACAGTTGTATCAAAAGGTGCTGCTCTATACGCTTCTACGGTTGAAATATCGGATAAAATCAAGGAACAAACGAGAGATAAAACTAAGATACAAATCGAAATTGGCCATGAAGCATCTACTGTAGAATTGGAAGAATTTGTTACACTAAAACTTTTGACTGATAAAACCGAAGGAGCAATTCCTGGAAAAGTTTTTGCCGAAATTACACGGAATGACAAAGCTTGGTCAAGTGGAAAAGTTGAAATTAACGAAATTGGAGAAGTTATCGAAACACAATTAATCGAGGGGAAAACTAATGGCTTTGAAGTTTCGTTATACGATGAAAGAGGGAATGTTCTGAAGAGTGAGCCCAAAGAATTTACTATAATTCAAGGAATTGCTGGATTAAATTCAATGCAAGGCCTTACGCTTAATTGGGGTATTGAAATTAAGAAAAGGGAGACAGGGAAAATAGAATTTAAACAAGTTCCTGGTTTGGAACAAAATAAATCTTTACCTGTTATTGGAACCGTAAACGGATTGAAAACACAAAAGCAAATCCGTCCTGGAATGGAGTCAGATTTTATTAAAATTCCTTTATATCAAGGCGAACATGGAGCAGATGGGACAAGAGCGATTTATAACGACCATGTTTATGACATTGTTATAAGTGGTGCGGACTTACCTGCGTTATTGCCTGAAAACAGCGACGTGGATTTGACCATTAATATTGATAAGTCTCAAAAGGTATCTATTCAGGCATATATCCCATATTTAGACCACACGGCTGAAATTGAAGTACCAACAGATACTGTTCAATCCGTAGAAACTAATTGGCTTGCAAATGAAATTCGTAAAGCGAAAGGAAGCATTGAAGAATTAAGGGAAGATGGAAGCCATGGAGAAAGGGTTCAGAAGATAGAGGCAGAGGTTGCAGAATTAGGAAAGCGATTTGAAAATAGTAAAAATGACGTAGATGGCAAACAAGAAATTTTAGCCAATCTAAGAAAAACGCTTAAGACCATTGATGAATTAAGTGAGACTACTGAGTGGCCAAAATTGGAAGAGGAACTGAAAGAAGAATTCTACCGTTTAGAAAAAGCTAACAAGGATTTGGGGAATGACCGTTCTTCACAAATCGTAAGCCAATTGAGAAACCAACTGGAAGAGGTATTAAAATCACAAGATATCAAATTAGGTAAGGCACTGGTAGAAGAAATACATACTGTATTTTTTCAATTGACTTTAGTCTACCAATTAATTGGATTTATCAGGCAACATAATCAATATTTTAGCTCTTACCATTGGGCAGATAGCCACAGAGCAAGACAATTGCTAAATGAAGGGTTACAGCAAATCGGTGAAAATCCTAATATTGAAAACTTGCATCCAATTGTAATTGGCTTAATTAATTTATTACCAAATGATGAAAGACCAAGCGGGGATGACTCTGTTTTGGTTGGATAAAAAACAATGAGTAGCACAAAATCAATATTAACCAAGAGTCAAATTATTGACGGTAAATACTCAGTTAGTTTCTTTTTAAAAAAAGGAAGCTATGCTGAATCCTATCGCATTCAGAATGAGTCAAAAGAGACGAAATTCTTAAAACTATTTGACTATAGTAAATTGCATCGGACACAGTTTTCTGACAACGGAGATGTTTTGGAAATCGAAATATTGAAACAAATCAAACACCCTAATTTGGTTAAGTATAACGATAGTGGAAATGTCATTATAAACAATAAGAAGTTTGCTTATGTTGTATTGGATTTTGTAAGTGGAGAAACTTTGGCTGAAAAAATGAAGCGTGAAAATACACTCAATTTGTATGAGGCTAAAGATATTATTTTAGGCACATTAAACGGCTTAAATTATCTGCATAACAAACAAATTGTCCATAATGACATTACTAACCAGAATGTAATGGTGGACTTGTCAGGGAAAGTCTCTATCCCCAAAATCATAGATTTTGGTTATGCACGTTTCTTACAGCAATCTAACAAAGATTTCTTTAAAGATGGTCTAAATCCATTTTATACAGCCGACGAAACTTTTAATAAAGTTTTTTCTTTTCAAAGTGACATTTACTCCGTGGGTGCATTGTATTATCATTTGCTTACAGGATTACCTCCTTATTTTGTGGAAATATCTAAATATAAATCTGACCGAATAGCATTGGAAGAAGTTATTTTAGATGAACGAAAAAAGTCATTGAGGTTCTCAGATAAGATAAATGAACAGACACAGAGTATTATCCAAAAGGCACTACACCCAAAAGCAGAACATCGTTTTAAATCGGCCAAAGAATTTATACAGGCTTTAAGCGGGGAATTAGACGTTGAACACTCTATTCCCGAAAAAAAGGCAAACCAAGTACAGCCGAAGGAAAAAAAGAAAGGGAAGGGTTTTTCTGCTATTGCAGGAATGCAGGAACTAAAGGATACAATCCAGTTAGATGTCATTGATGCATTAAGCGATAAAGAACGCTATGCTGAATATGGCTTGACAATTCCCAACGGAATATTACTATATGGTCCTCCGGGTTGTGGAAAAACTTTTTTTGCAGAAAGAATG
>DQAM01000191.1 GCA_003523545.1 Dysgonomonas sp. | reverse complement strand
TTTGTTGTCCATACTTCTGAGGTTGTGTAGGGTAACTATTACTGCTTTTTTGGTATTCGATGAAGGATGTATAATGCGTTACATTATCTTGGTTTTAGGTGCTATAGGTACATTGGCCCAGATAATGATATACTACATAAAACAGAGAAGAAATAAAATTATTATAATACAAAATAATTATAAAGAAGTAGGAGATATAGATTGTATGAATGATTGAAGTCTTCCGTTCGTTTAAATTTATATTGATTGAGGTGCAAATATTTTGACAGTAATCTTGTTTTGTATTTCTTTGTGTATACGACAACAGTATACTTTCTGAACATTAATTTAAACACAATTCTGAAATGGAAAAAAGCAGTAATAATCAAATACAAATCGAATTACCTGAGGATATTGCACAAGGAACTGATGCCAATCTGGCTATCATAGCCCATTCATCGTCTGAGTTTGTCATAGACTTTGTAAGAATGCTGCCGGGAGTACCTAAAGCAAAGGTACAGTCCCGGATAATCCTTACCCCGGAACATGCGAAACGGTTGCTTTTCGCTTTGAATGATAATGTCAGCCAATATGAAAAATTGCATGGAGCGATAAAAATCGACCATAATCCACCAGCTGATTTTACTCCGGCCGGAGAGGCATAAAAAACTAACGGAATCAGAATCTTAAAATCTAAATCAACTTATAAAATGAAGATAGGAGTACCAAAGGAAATAAAAAATAATGAGAACAGAGTTTCACTGACTCCATCTGGAGTATATCAGCTAGTCTCTAGTGGTCATTCGGTTTTTGTTCAGACAACTGCGGGTTTGGGAAGCGGTTTTTCAGACGAGGATTATATAAAGTCGGGCGCAGCCATTGTATCTACCATCGAAGAAGCGTATGAAGCGGATATGGTAGTCAAGGTGAAAGAACCTATCGAACCGGAATACAAACTGATAAAAGAAAACCAGATCGTATTCACTTATTTTCATTTTGCATCCAGCCTGGCGTTGACCGAAGCCATGGTAAAAAGCAAATCGATATGTATAGCTTACGAAACAGTAACCTTACCAGATAAATCGTTGCCATTACTTGTTCCGATGAGTGAAGTGGCAGGAAGGATGTCTATTCAGGAAGGAGCAAAATACCTGGAAAAGCCTCAGCAGGGAAAGGGTATATTATTAGGAGGTGTGCCCGGAGTTAAGCCTGCCAATGTGCTGATAATTGGTGGAGGTGTTGTCGGATTGCAGGCCGCTAAAGTTGCGGCTGGAATGGGTGCAATGGTGACGGTTTTGGATAAAAACCTATCCCGGTTGCGGTATCTTTCTGATATTTTGCCTGCTAATGTTACTACTGTCTATTCAGACGAATATACAATACGTCAGTTAATTAAAGATACAGATTTAGTGGTAGGGGCAGTATTGATACCGGGGGCAAAGGCAGCTACTGTCATATCGCGCGATATGCTGAAAGATATGAAGCCCGGTACTGTATTGGTAGATGTGTCGGTAGACCAGGGCGGATGTTTCGAAACAACTAAGCCAACAACCCACGAAAATCCCATTTATCTTGTAGATGATATTGTGCATTATTGTGTAGCTAATATACCGGGAGCTGTACCTATGACTTCGACCATGGCGTTGACAAATGCTACTTTACCCTACATAACTTCTGTGGCTGAAATGGGGTGGGAGAGAGCTTGTGCCGAATATCCCGATTTGAGGAGCGGGTTGAATATTATAAAAGGCGATATCGTATATAAGGCGGTAGCGGAGGCATTTGATATGGAATATAAAGAATACAATATAAAATAAATCATGTATTAATTAATAAAAATCTGAGTGTTATGGAGGAAAAGCGGCTGTGGTTTGATTTTTTACCGTATTCAGAAATGGTATTAAATACATGATAGAAAGATATCTCTTAGATATAAAAAATCAAAAAAGGAAAATAATAATTAACTAACATGTCTATTTATGGAAATTTTGAACTCTTCATTGATTGATTGGTCGAGAGCTCAGTTTGCACTGACTGCTATGTACCATTGGCTGTTCGTTCCGTTGACATTAGGGCTTGGAGTAATTATGGCCGTAATGGAAACCATGTATGTGCGTACAGGTAACGAACAGTGGAAAAAGACCGCTAAATTCTGGATGGTTATTTTCGGGATAAACTTTGCTATTGGAGTTGCTACAGGTCTTATAATGGAATTCCAATTTGGAACCAACTGGTCCAATTACAGCTGGTTTGTGGGAGATATCTTCGGAGCACCATTAGCGATCGAGGCTATGCTGGCTTTCTTTATGGAAGCAACATTTATTTCAGTTATGTTTTTTGGATGGAAAAGGGTGAGCAAAGGATTCCACCTGACTGCAACCTGGCTGACAGTTATCGGAGCGACATTATCTGCATTATGGATACTGATAGCAAATGCCTGGATGCAATATCCGGTAGGTATGGAATTCAATCCGGATACCGTGAGGAATGAGATGAACGACTTCTGGGCAGTAGTTTTATCTCCTGTTGCCATTAATAAGTTTTTCCATGCTGTCGTTTCAAGCTGGATTTTAGGAGCTGCTGTTGTTGCGGGTGTAGCCGCCTGGTATATGCTCAAGAAAAGAGAAGCCGAGTTTTCGAAACAGAGCATGCAGGTTGCCGCTATCATTGGAATCCTGGGTGTAGTTCTTACCGCTTATACAGGTCATGGTTCTGCTTATCAGGTAGCACAGAAGCAGCCTATGAAGTTAGCCGCTATGGAAGGATTGTATGAAGGACAGCACGGAGCAGGCCTTATAGCTGTAGCTTTACCAAATCCTGCTAAAAAATCGTACGATGATGGAGTGGATCCATATATTTTCAAATTGGAATTTCCTAAATTATTATCGTGGATGGGTTATGGTGGAGATTTCGATGCCTTTGTTCCCGGAATCAACGATATAATCAAAGGCGGGTATGAATTACCTAATGGAAGCAAGGCTTTGTCTTTCGAAGAAAAGAAACAGAGAGGACGTATGGCAATCACTGCACTAGCTGATTACCAAAAGGCTGTAAAAAATGGAGACCAGGCACAGGCAGCAGGATATAAAACGGTATTGGCAGAAAACTATCCGTATTTTGGATACGGCTATCTGGATTCTCCTGATCAATTGGTACCGCATATTCCGGTAGTATTCTGGTCGTTCCATATTATGGTCTATCTGGGAGGATTATTTATACTGTTATTTATTGTTTTATGGTGGTTCCTGCGAAAAAACACATTACAGAATAAAAAATGGCTGCTTTGGTCTGCTATCATATCGATACCTCTGGCATATATTTGCGGTCAGCTGGGTTGGATGGTTGCCGAATTTGGCCGTCAGCCGTGGGCTATACAGGATGTTATGCCGTTGCAGGCAGCTTTATCTGCCCTGAGTGCAAACTCGGTAATAACTACATTCTTCATCTTCCTGGTATTATTTACAGCATTATTGATTGCTGAAATTCGTATTATGTTGAACCAAATTAGAAAAGGGCCTAAAGCTGAATAAGGCTGGTTGTTTTTTAATTTATAAAATATATATGCCATGTTTGAATATTCAATTTTACAACATTATTGGTGGTTCCTTATTAGTTTGGTAGGCGGTCTTCTTGTATTTCTATTATTTGTACAAGGCGGACAATCTATGTTGTTCTCGTTAGGGAAGAAGGACGAACACCGTTTCTTACTAGTAAATGCATTAGGGCGTAAGTGGGAATTTACTTTCACTATGCTTGTTACCTTCGGTGGTGCTTTCTTTGCATCGTTTCCCCTGTTTTATTCCACAAGTTTCGGTGGTGCATATTGGGTCTGGATGCTTCTATTATTTAGTTTTGTAGTGCAGGCAGTTGCCTACGAATATATGAATAAACCCGGTAACACCTGGGGGCCTAAGACATACCAATGGTTTTTGCTTATAAACGGACTTTTAGGGACATTCCTGATAGGAGCCGCAGTAGCTACCTTCTTTACCGGATCGGAATTCGGAGTGAATAAAACCAATATTACAGCCTTCGGGTCGTCCGATGTGACAGGTATGGTTATTAGTCAATGGCAGAATCCTTTGCACGGACTGGAAGCTTTATTTAATCTGAGGAACTGGTGTCT
>DQAM01000449.1 GCA_003523545.1 Dysgonomonas sp. | reverse complement strand
ACTCCTGAAAAAGGGTTTTCCTTTCATGGAAAGTTCTTTATCGAAACGCCTTGATTCGGGAAGAACGGTTTTGAAAACTTTCAGATTCAACCGTTCCATGATTTTCTTGTAAGCATCATAAACTTCTGTGCTCGCACGTTTATCTACTTTATTCCAGAAAAAGAAAAAGTTTTTTAAGGGGATTTCCGGTTTGCCTTTCAGATAATCGAGAACTGCGGTGGCAAATGACATGGTACTCTGCATAACAATCCTGTCGGCGACAATGGGAGTCAATACATAATCCATATTGATAATGGTTTTGAATACTCCTTCCGATGATAAGCTACCCGGCAGGTCAACAAGAATAATATCAAGATTGGGGTTGACTTCCAACAGTTCTCCTATCTTAGTCCTTGCCTCTGCAGGAGTTGAATCCACAATGGTATAAGCCTTCTTTTCTACCTTTTCCCATTGTACCATCATCAGTTGCTTATATTCATCTGTTTTCTCTACCGTTTGTATATCCCTTTTCCGCATATGGCTCACACTATGCTGTAGGGTATCACAATCCACAACTGCTACATTTTTTCTTTTCACATAATGCAGGTAACTAGCCAAAAGGACCGTTACCGATGATTTGCCAACGCCACCCTTTTGGTTGCTCATGGCTACTAATACTGTCTGTTTCATTTTAAAATTGTTTTTAATTAAAATAACTTATTTCATAGTCTCGTTGCATCCATGCGTTGATGCGGCAGGGCATTGTGGTTATATTACTGTATTGCATCTATCCATAATTGCAGTAGTACGACATTACATTATTATATTGAAGCACTATTGCCACATCGCAGCGTTACCCCACTACATCATTACTACGACGCATTATTGCCTTACCGCCTTAAAGCGTAATTGCATCATTGTATCCTTGTCTTATTACTGCAAGGCATCCAAGCAATGTTACTTTGATGCAACCTTATATCATTACCTTATTGCCCTACTGCATTGAAGCATCGAAACACTATTGCCACATCGTAATATCACATCCTTGCATCTTTGTACCGAAACAATAATACCATGATATATCATTACCGTTTTGCATCATTACCCCGCCACACCATTGCCCGATTAGGTTATTACCCCAATGCACGCTTGCATTGCATCAGCAAATAAAAGACGATTTCTCCTTTTTACTTCCGATTTTATCTCCACTGACGATATATGTCACTGTATGTCATCTTGTTACATATATCTAACTATTTCATACACAGAACATCACCCATACCTTTGCTTTTGAAATGAGACACCTTTACGACAATGGTAAAATCATCCCCGAAACACTGCCATTTTACGCGGTTGCCAATAATTTGCATCAGGCAAATTCATGTTCCCGGGAACATAGCATCCTAAGTTAATTTGCAAATAAAAAAGAAGAAAAATGAGGATAAGTAGACGAAATAGTTTCTTAAAGCCTTCTGGTGCAGAAGCCCATACATTTATAAATCACACTGAATATCAATTAGATAATTATATGATTAGTACATCATTGAGCTATATACTTTTTAATATCTACAAAAGGAGTTCCCCTTTTGACAACAGCAAAAATCCGAGCTATGAGTTTATTTCGGATCACATTGATTACAGTCATTCTGGTTTTACCTTCAGAGAGTCTACGTTGGTAATAATCACGCAGTTCAATATCTGTATGAATTGCACAAATGGCTCCCAAATGAAGAAGTCTTTTGACTTGCATATTAGCAATGGAGCTTACTTGGGTTTTCCCTCGAACACTCGTTCCAGACTGATAATCAAAAGGAGCAATGCCGGAATAGCATGCGAACTTCCTCCAATTGTCGAAACGGGTAAAATTATGGGTGTAGACAATCAAATAAGAAGCAATAATAAAGCCTATACCTTTGACGGAAGTAACCAGTTCCAAAGAGGTCCTTAGTTCCGTATTTTCATTTATGATGGCCTTGATAGACTTTTCTAACTGTTTGATTTCTGCCTTAATAGCAAGAATCATTTTGTCATAAGAAGAAAGTAGTTCAGGTAGATACTCATTCCCTAAAGCTCTGGCAAACTCATTTTTAGAGCAGACATAACTACCCAGGCTTCTGGAAAGTCGGTCTCTAAGGGTTAGTAAGGAATGAACTTTAGTGATAGCCTCTGCCGGCAGTTTTGTTACAGAGACCTTGTCTTTAAATCGATAGGCGAATTCAGCGATCCTTTTTGAGTCAATAAAATCATTCTTACCTCTGGTAACGCCCAATGAACGCTTAATTTCCAATGCAGGAATCATTGAATAGTGAATTTGTTTTTCCTCAAAGAAAAGAGCTAATGGTAATGAATATAATCCTGTATGTTCAAAACAGAATAGTATGCTTTTTATGGGTTCTTGTACTTGCTTTCCCATCCATTGGATGAGTAATGCAAAGCCTTTAGAATCATTCTTAAATTGCTTGTGAACTTGCTTTTCTCTAATGAAAACGTCCAAACATAATTTGGAAACATCAATACCAACATAAATTTTGAATGACATGATTTTAAGATTTAATGATTAATAATTAATAATAGTTGCTTGCTACTAAAGCCGTTAGCAGACCTCAAGTCTAAAATCCTAACAGGTACCCGGCAACAAAAAGCAACTTATAGGGACAAATGCTATGTGAAGGACTACGAGCCTAGCAAGATGTTTTGTTCACCCTACAGTTGCTTATATATAAACATATTTAAATGAAACAGAATACATTGACCAATCAAAGATTATTATTTCTCCCCAAACACCCTTTTAGTTTTTGGGAAGGGGATTTGGGAAGAAATAATATTAAGAACGAGAATTTAATGAAAGAGATTACTATCTCTTTTTCGTTACACAAAGTAACGGCAAGTTGTGTTTCTTGAAGTACAAAATTGAATTTTTACCTGTTGAATTACAAGGTTTTAAGAAAAAGAAAATAACAATGGGTAACGATATAGAAACGAGCGAACCGCTTTGGTTTGCTTTGTTTTTCCATTGTTTGAAATAACTCAGTGCGAAGATATTACTTTTTCAGAATAAAAGCTTATCTTTGCAACGAATTTAGAATAAACAAATCATGTCAAGTATACGCTGTGCATTAGCACGTACATTTAGAATTCGCGCATAGTCTATACTGAGAACGCCTTTCTCAGTTTTCTTATAGCCTTCGAATCTTCTGAGGGCAGATTTTTTATTATCATTTATTAATCAAGATTATGGCACAGATGGCATTCTGTGTCTATATCTCATTTATAAGAAAACAAGTATGGACTTAAATAAAAAACATTTATTATATCTCATTGTATTCTTCTTGTTTCTAAGTTTAAATGCCTTTGGGCAATCAAATAATATCACAGGAAGAATACTTGACCAAAGCACAAAAGAACCTGTTGAATACGCCAATGTTACTCTGTTCAGGCAGGATTCGGTATTTATAGAAGGAACGGTGAGTGATACAATTGGAAGGTTTGGATTTACAAACCTCATTTCCGATGATTATGTGTTATTAATATCCTACATGGGCTTTGAAACTAAAAAAATCTTATTGCAAAACTTTTTAGAATCAGTTGAGATAGATGTATTCTTGAGTGAACGGATGTTATCGCTTGATGAAATTGTCATTTCAGCTTCATCTACAATCAGTAAAATAAATCAACGGATTGTTTTTCCAACAAAGCTGCAACTTGACCACTCGGCAAACGGAATGCAACTATTGAATACTATGATGCTTTCGGGACTGAACATTAATCCGATGACGAATACAATTTCATCCTCCGATGGAGGGAAAGTTGTGTTGCAAATCAATGGAGTGAATACGACATCAGAAGAGATTCTAACCTTGCAGCCACGCCAAATCAGACGGATTGAATATTCGGATTATGCAGGAATAAGATATGGAGAAGCATCTAAAATTGTTAATTATATTGTTACAAGAGATGATAAGGGTGGTATTATTGGTATGGACTTGATGAACTCCCTGAATATTCTTGCGGGTGGAGATGTATTTTTCGCTAAGTTTAATAAAGGGAAGTCGGAATATGCATTGAATTACACAACTGCTTTTCAAAAAATCAACAGCAACAACCGGACACGTACAGGAAGTTATCGGTTCAGAAATTCTATCCCATTACAGAGAGATGAAATCGGAGATGGCGGAGATTACTCATATCAGATGCACGATGTTACTTTCGGTTATAACTATCAAAAAAATGATTCGACATTCTTTAATGCCAAGTTGAAGTATGCCTTGACGGATCATCCGCATAACGATTTCAAAAGTAATCTGAAAGAAAATAGCATAGAGATAGGACAGATATTGGATGGTGTCAGTCAGAAAATAAATACTCCAACAATGGACTTATACTATGAGCATGGTTTGAAAAACCAGCAAAAAATTTACGTCAACATTGTCGGAAGTTATATCAAAGCAGAAACAGATCGCAACTATATCGAATACAATGATATTGATACTATTTTTAGAGAGCAGTTTGGTTTGACTTCCGATAAATATTCATTGATAGGTGAAGGAATTTATGAGAAGAGTTTTACTTATGGAAGTTTGAAATTTGGGGTAAAGCACGTACAATCATTTACGAAGCAGGAAATTCAGCAAAATGGAGTATTTCAGTCAGATTTGAAACAATCAGAATCTTCTATTTTCTCAGAGTGGCTCCATAGTAAAAATAATTTCAGCTATTCTTTTGGGTTGCGGATTAATCGAGTGCATTTTTCTAACACTTCGACCAATAAGAGTTATTATAAC
>DQAM01000450.1 GCA_003523545.1 Dysgonomonas sp. | reverse complement strand
CAACAAACCTTACAAACATTGCGCAGTGCACGTATGAAATCGGGTGTGGCACCTGCTGTAACGGAAACTGATGAGGCTTTGATTCAGGCAATATGGCTGGAACGCCGCAAAGAGTTGTGGGGTGAAGGTTTCTCTTTAACCGATATTATCCGCAACCAGCAATCGGTGGAGCGTAAGGAATATAAAGGAACTATCGTAGTAGACGGTGAAGAAATCACGGTATACGGACATACAGCTATTCAATTCCCAGACAAAACTCCTTTCGAACCGAACAGTAAATATTATCTGTTCCGTATTCCTCAATCGGAAGAATTACAGAACAAAGATTTATATTCGAGATATGCCAGATTGCCTATTTACGGCAATCAATAATTTCGATTGAACTGTAAAATACCTTCAAACTCTATATATTATAGAGTTTGAAGGTATTTTGTTTTATGAGCATATATTAAAATAGTTCTGCTATTGCATGATATTATGTTGAAGATGGCAGATTCGTTATACGCGCCTATTTTTGACTTTCTTTTAGTAGTAATTTTGAAAAGAAAAAATGCCCTCCAAAAATTATGTCTAACTTTGGGGGGCATCTATATTTATACTTTTCTTTCAGATTCAATAGTATATACAAAACTATCTGCGCAGTAAAATCCTACGTTCCACTCGATAGGCCTGCCGGCAGGATCGTATACATGACGCTTTCTTTTTAATATCGCATCGCCGGTTTTGATCTGAAGTTTTTCCGCCAGTTCCTTGTCGGCTAACATAGCGCTTACTTCCTCCTTCGAAAGTTTGACAAAAATGTTATTTTTCTCGAGTATATCGTAAAGTGGTGCACTGAAATCTTCATCGCCTGTAAGATTTGTTTTCGGACTGAAATAGGAAATGAAATAGACAAACGGCCGTTCCACGTCGCCCCGTAAACGTTCGAGTTTTAAAACTTTTGTTTTTTTATCGATATTGAAAAAATTACATATTTCTATGGTCGGATAAACCCATCTCACATATAATTCATAGTTTTTGACCTTGATGCCTAAAGCCTTCATTTCTTGTGAAAAACTCAGCCAGTTGTGAGCATTGGAAGTAAAGGAAGCATTGGAAACGATGGTCCCGATTCCTCTTTTTCTTATTAATAATCCTTCGTAAACAAGCTTGTTGATAGCCTGGCGCAATGTGCTCCGCGATATTCCCAGCTGTTGAGCAAGTATTTCCTCATTTGGCAGCTTCTTACCATCTTTATATTCAGGTTTTTGTATTTCTTTCTTAAGCTGATTTTCAATCTGAATGTATAATGGTATATGGCTGCTATGGTCAAGTGATATTTTCATTATAACAACTTTTTTGTAAAGGTATAAATAAAATTGTACACAAATTCCGGCAAAGATATAATTCAATTTTTAAGTTAATAGTTATACTATATTGTTTTTATAATGATGATGTATTCATTAGTCTGATTTGAAGATGCTTATTTTTTAAGTTGGCTTTTTATATGTATATACATTTATATAAATGCAATATTAAGTAATAATTATGTTTTCTGAAAGTTTTCATTCTACTTTATCCATGATTCTGAAAGGATTTTTTTTGATACATAAGTTAATATATAAATATATGCATGCTGTCTTAGTGAAAAATATTTAATCTTTTTTTTGATTTTTATTTGTTTAAATCAGATTTATTTTTTTTATTTGCAATTGTATATATGTATATACATATGAATGTAGGTGTATAAACTTAAATCTGCCTTAAACATGATTAACTACTACATAGGAATAGATATTGGAGGCTCACATATCTCGATAGCCTTGGTCGACAGCCATACCGGAAAAATCAAAGATGATAAAGTGTACAGGTACCCGCTTGCCCCCGGTTTGAGTGCATATCAGATACTTTCTTTCTGGCAGTCATGCATTGAGAAAGTAATTCATGAAGTCGGCGAGGAAAACGTTTTAGGCATAAGGGTTGCAATACCCGGTCCCTTTGATTACGCCAGAGGTATATCGAAAATAGAAGGAGTAAAGAAGTACGAATCGTTATTTGGTGTCAATGTGAAGCAATCGATACGCCAAATTTTTCCGGATATAAATAAGCCTGTAATCTTTATGAATGACGCGGCGGCATATGCCTTAGGCGAAAGCTCCGCAGGGGCACTGAAAGATAGCAATCGGTCTATTTTTATATCACTAGGTACTGGTCTTGGTTCTGCCTTTCTTATAGATGGCAAGCATGTCATAAGCGGGGACGGAATTCCACAGAAAGGCTATTTCTATTACTATCCCGTAAAGGATGGAATCGCAGATGATTACTTTTCTACCCGTTGGTTTGAGTCCGAATGGAGGAAAAGAAATACGACACCCATAAATGGTGTAAAAGAATTAGCCGGAAAAGCCCGCAGTAATGATCCGGATGCTTTAGGCGTATTCCGCGAATTTTCTATAGAGCTGGCCGATTTTATGAGTATTTGGTTTCGTTCTTTTCAGCCCGATTCGATGGCGATAGGGGGGAATATATCTAAAGCATATGATATATTCTTGCCTGATTTTCTGCAAAGGATTAAAGAAAACGGCTGCGGCAATATTGATATTCGGATAGCAGAGTTAGGAGAAAGAGCTCCATTGGTAGGTGCCGCGATGTCGGTTAAAATGCAAAATAATACGAATATGGAAACAACAAAAAGAAAAACCACGCAATACTTGATGCCCGGAAAGGCACCTGAAAAACCTGCGAACGGCAAATACAATATATATCCGGGTTTCCCGATCGGCGAAGGAAAAATTAAGGAGGGTAGTGAAGAGCTGGCAGCTTGGATGATCCGGCACAAGATAGTAATGGTCGATGGATATGTGGGAGTTTTCTGGGACGACTTTGTTGCAGACATAGATGCAGAGATAAAAAAAGCTGGCAAAAAAGCCTTATGGCTGCATACCGATGCCGCTATGCATGAAGCCCCGTTATTAGAAAAGATGATTGAGCCTTATCTGGGAAACGGCGATCCGCTTTTCGGTTATATTACAGACAAAAAACTGATAGACTGGTTTGATAAAAACAAGATGGATAAAATCAAACCCGATGAGGAATATGATATTAATATTCTGGTAGGGTGCGGTGCTTCCCTATTCGGATGGAGTGCTCCTCTGATATATGTAGACATACCTAAAAATGAAATTCAATACCGGATGAGAGCGGGATATGCAGCTAATCTTGGAATGAAAGAAACAAAGGAGAATAAACAGACCTACAAACAATTTTATTTTGTTGACTGGCGTGTGCTGAACGAACATAAAAAGGATATCCTGCCTCATATCGACCTGATTGTAGACGGACAGCATCCGGAAAATTATACATTTATGCAGGGAGACGATCTTCGAACAGGATTGTCTTCTATGGCACATAATTATTTTCGGGTCAGGCCTTGGTTCGAGCCGGGTGTGTGGGGCGGAACATGGATGAGAGAACATTTCGAAGGGATAAACAAAGATGTGGATAATCTGGCATGGTCTTTCGAGCTGATGGTTCTCGAAAACGGTATCCTTTTCGAAAGCGGCGGTTCCCTGCTCGAAGTATCTTTCGATTTCATCATGTACAATAACAACAAAGAGGTGCTGGGTGATTGTGCCGGTAAGTTTGCTTACGATTTTCCTATACGCTTCGATTTTCTCGATACTTTCGATGGCGGCAATCTGTCCATCCAGTGCCATCCTTCCAACGAATATATTAAACAAAAATTCGGAATGCCTTTTACACAAGATGAGACTTACTATGTTATGGATTGCAAAAAAGAGGCTGTCGTTTATCTGGGTTTTCAGGAAGGCGTAGATCCGGACGAATTTCATACCGCCCTCATACGCAGCCACGAAAAATCAGTGGATGCAGGAATAGAGCGGTATGTACAGAAGCACACGGCAAATAAACACGATCTCTATCTGATCCCAAACGGCACTATCCATGCATCGGGCAAGGATATTCTGGTGCTGGAAATCAGCAGCGCGCCCTACATTTTTACATTCAAGATGTACGACTGGCTCCGGCTCGACCTGGACGGAAAGCCCCGGCCTATCAATATCGAACATGGAATGAATAACCTGCGTTTCGACCGTCAAGGCGAAAAAGTAAAAGAAGAACTCATTTCTAAACCTTATATTATACAAGAAGATGAAACATTCCAGCTAGAACACCTGCCGACTCATAAAGAGCACTTTTATGATGTCCACCGTTATCGTTTCGATGATGAAATCAGAATAGATAACGACAATAAATGTCATGTTTGGATGCTGGTTGAAGGAACCTCCGTAAAGCTCAGGACGAGCCGCGGGATGGAAAGCAGCTTCAACTATGCCGAAACATTTGTAGTACCGGCTGCAACGGAAAGCTATACCCTGATCAACACAGGCAAAGAAAAAGCCGTGATGGTAAAAGCATTTGTCAAGTAATAATGCAGGCAGATTTTGCATTAATATTTCATTTATTATGTTAACTAAATGAGTAAGACCACCATGAAAAAGAAAAAAGGCTTCT
>DQAM01000451.1 GCA_003523545.1 Dysgonomonas sp. | reverse complement strand
TGGATAAAGAAGGTGCTGATTATCGTGCCTGCCAGACTTACGGCCCGCTCTATAAATAATATATGAAAGAAATTATGAGGCTGTCCTAAAAGTACAACTACTTTATCAAAATGTTGCTTCTGAGTGAAACGAAGAATCCTTTTTTTAAACTAGATGTTTCACGTTGTTCAACATGACAAAAGGACAACAAAAAAATTTTTGAGACAGCCTCTGACTTCTTTTACTACTTTAACTCCTTATATATGGTAACAAAAGAACAAATTGATGAGTTTATAAGACAGGCTCATCGCGTGGGGAAAGAACGCCTCCAATTATGCAGCAGCGGCAACCTTTCCTGGCGGATAGAAGAGAATATAGCTCTGGTATCGGGAACGGGCTCGTGGCTTCCCCGCCTGGCAGAAGATAATGTAGCGGTTTGCGAAATTTCGACCGGAACGAAAATCAACGGGCCGAAACCTTCTATGGAAAGTGTTTTCCACTTGGGTGTATTGCGCGAACGCAAAGATATGAACGTAGTACTACATTTTCAATCACAGTTTGCGACTATCATATCCTGTATGGCCAAGAAACCTGCAAGTTTCAACGTGGTAGCTGAAGTTCCCTGTTATTGCGGAAAAGAGATTCCTGTAATACCTTATTACAGGCCGGGTTCTAAAGAACTGGCAGATGCGGTTACAAATGCATTGAAAAACCACGATACGGTATTGATGAGCAAGCACGGGCAGGCGGTATGCGGAAAAGACTTTGACGACGCATTCCAGAAAGCTGTCTTTTTTGAACTGGCTTGTGAAAAGATTGTAAGAGCTGGGGAAGGTAATTATACCACTTTGACCGAAGATGAAATACGAGACCTCGAAATTTATATTCTGGGAAAGATTCAATAATAAACTAATATGCCAATGTGATAATTAGCTAATGTTTTTTCTGAATTGGCTCATTTTCAAATTGGCTCATTGATACATTCATATGGCATACTTAGCATTAGACCTGGGCGCGGGAAGCGGAAGAGCAATTGCCGGAACAATTAAGGATGACAAAATCCTTCTTCAGGAAGTGCATCGTTTCAATAATACTCCTGTTAAATTAGGAGATACTCTTTACTGGAATTTTTTGTCCTTGTTTGCTAATGTCAAAGAAGGTATACGCCTTGCCGTGAAACAGGGGTATGACCTTAAAGGTGTTGCAGTCGATACATGGGGGGTAGATTTCGGACTTATAGACAGTTCGGGAAAATTACTATCCAATCCTGTATGCTACCGCGATTTCCGTACTGCCGGTATGTCAGATTATTCAAAGAAATATATATCCGTAGAAGAGTTTTACGAAATTACGGGTATACAACAAATGGAAATAAACTCAGTTTTTCAGTTATTAAGCCTTAATCTTACACCTGATCCTACGTTAACAATTGCAGAAAAATTACTGTTTACCCCCGATCTGATTAATTATTTCCTGTCGGGGGTAGCCTGCAATGAGTATACGATAGCTTCTACATCCCAATTGCTGGATGCCGGAAAGCGTCAATGGAATAAAGGAATTTTTGAAAAGCTGTCACTGAAATATTCCCTGATGTCGGATATTGTACATCCGGGTGAGGTATTAGGTAAATTAAAAGACGATATAGAACTGGAAACAGGAGCGGTCGATGCAAAGGTATTTGCCGTCGGTTCGCACGATACGGCGAGCGCTATTGCTGCTATACCGGCCGAAGGTGACGACTGGGCATTCCTGAGTTCGGGTACATGGTCTTTGCTGGGTGTATTATCAGATGAACCTGTATTGACAGAAGAAGCTCGAAAGAGCGATTTTACCAATGAGGGAGGAGTCGATAATAAAATCCTCTTCATGAGGAATATTACAGGCCTCTGGTTGTTGCAACGCCTGATTGCCGAATGGAATAAGCAGGATGACAAAGATTATTCTTACGAATATCTGTTAGCCGAATGCCGAAAATGCGAAGCTTTCCGCAGTATTGTCGACAGTGACCATTCCGATTTTAATAATCCGGTGTCGATGATGGAGGCAATACAGGATTATTGTAAAAAAACAAGGCAGTATGTACCTCAGTCGAAAGGCGAACTGGTGCGTTGCGTGTTAGAATCGCTGGCAGTCAAATATTATTTTGTAATGCAGAGGTTGCAGGAATGCACAGATCGGCAAATCAATAAGATATTTATAGTCGGGGGAGGCAGTCAGAACGAAACCTTAAATCAATTTATTGCCAATGCCTTGAATATGGAAGTGGTGGTCGGTCTTACCGAAGGTACTGCTATCGGTAATATCATGCAGCAAGCTATTGCGAACCACGAAGTAGATGATTGGAAAGAAGTCCGCCGCATCATCCGCAACAGCTTCGATCTGAAATCTTATTATCCGGAAGACACCGACTTTTGGAAAAAGAACATAGATAAAAACAGTCATTTATTCCTCTGATTTGATTATCATCTTTACATATGTGCGGAATTACCATCAGAAAAGCTGTTGAAAATGATATTTTTGAAATAAGACGATTATTTCAGGAAACTATATTAACCGTAAACCGTAAAGATTATACCGAAGATCAGGCCGAATGCTGGGCAGACCGCGGTGAGAATAAGGAAGTGTGGAAAGAACGGATAAAAGAGCAGTATTTTATTGTTGCTGTTTTGGATGAGCTTATTACCGGATTTGCCGCTTTGAAACCGGATGGTTATCTTAATTCATTGTTTGTTCATAAAGATTATCAGGGGTGCGGAGTTGCGTCTGCTCTATTATACCATATAGAGAATCATGCCATTAGTAATAATTTAACTTTGATAACTGCCGATGTAAGTATAACAGCCCTTCCTTTCTTTCTAAAAAAAGGATACAAAATAATACAGGAACAAACTGTGGATATTGGAGTAAAAATGATAAACTATAAAATGGAAAAAGATTTAAAAACAGAATAAACTGCCCTCAAAATAACGTATTACTTCCAGATTAGTCTTTTTTGTCATTGAGTAGCCTTCGCTCCTCTAATTGAAAGTCGGCAGAGTGCAACGGAGCCAACAGTTGTTTCCGACGTGTCGGAAGGATCTCTTCTAATTCAACAGATGCTTCACTATCATTCAGCATGACAATCAGCAAGCAAAGACGTGAAGGCATCTCAAAAAATATACAGAACTTTACTTTATAAAAAACTTTTTTATTTTCTTACAGCTTCTTCGTCTTTTTGTTTTTTATCCTCATTTTTCATTTTACTGCTCAATTCTTCCTTGGCTTTTTTTATTTCTTCTTTAGCAGCCTGCGAAAGTGTCGGATAATGCAAGTCCAGTTCAGCTATTCTGTCGCAGATGATTTGCCCTACCGCATATCTCATAAACCATTTGTTATCCGCCGGAATCACATACCAGGGAGCATATTTGGTTGAGGTATTTGTAAGCATATCGGAATATGCCTTCATATAATCGTCCCAATACGGCCTTTCTTTGAGATCAGAAGCCGAGAATTTCCAATTTTTGGAGTCATCTTCCAGTCGGGCAAGGAATCGTTTTTCTTGTTCATCTTTCGATAAATTAAGGAAAAACTTGATGACAATAGTCCCATTTTCTACCAGATGTTCTTCAAAATTATTAATCTGCCTGTATCTTTTTTCCCAGAACTTGCCGTTGATATCCTTAAGTTTTTTGACATGGGGCAGCTTGGTTCCTAACACAATATTCGGATGTACTTTAGCTATAAGCACATCTTCGTAATGTGAACGGTTAAAGATACCTATCCGCCCTCTTTCGGGCAATGATTTATAGATTCTCCATAAGTAGTCGTGGTCCAGTTCTTCGTCGGATGGCTGTTTAAATGAGAAAACCTGACAACCCTGAGGATTAACTCCCGACATCACATGCTTGATGGTGCCGTCCTTTCCGGCGGCATCCATTGCCTGAAATATAAGAAGCACTGCATAACGGTCGTGAGCATACAGCACATTCTGTAATTCGCGTAGTTTTAAAGTATTATCTTCCAGCTCTTTTTTAGCCTCCTTTTTATTCATTCCCGCAGTATAATCCGTACTGAAGCCGGATACTTTATGCTTCTTGCCGGGCTCTGCTAGTAACTTCTTTAAAACTTCCTTATCCATATTATTCGATTTTATATTCTGTTTTAACGCTGGTTTATTATCAGATGTTCAGTCATTTCTATTCATCTTTTAAACTTTGGGAATACATCTGGTAAATCATACCGTCGGCAAGTCCGACTTTAGGAACATAAAATTCATTTATATGACATGTTTCACCTACTGTCAGGAATATCTTCAGTGCCGGGACGATAACGTCGGCACGGTAAGCATTCAACTGAAAGTTTTGTATTCTTTCCTTGATGCTCATATCCTTAAGTTTTTCGTACAATTCATTCAAATCCTGATAACTGAGAGGAGCTTGATTTTCCTCGTTCAGCATTTTGTATATCTTGTTGATGTTACCACCCGAACCTATAACAATCAGCGGGCCGTATTGGGAATAAGCCTTTTTGAGCCAGTCCTTGAAAAAATCTATTTCTTCTTTTTTTACAGCATCTTCGAGCATTCTTACGGTTCCAATCTGAAAAGAATTTGATTCTACCTTCTGTTGTTTGCTATACACAACGATCTCTGTACTACCGCCGCCGACATCTACATACAGGTAATTGCGGGATTCATCCATGACATTGTGCAGTCCGCCAGCCTGGAAGATGATTTCCGCCTCTTCTTTCCCTGTAATGATAGTAATATCGATTCCGCTGTTCTCCCTGATCATCTCCACTACCTCAGCTCCGTTTGCCGCATCACGCATGGCGCTGGTTGCATAAGCCTTGAATTCAGATACTTTATAGGCTTTTATGATGTGGGAAAAACCTATCATTGCTTCATTGAGACGGTACAATTTACTACCTCCTATCTTACCTTTTCCGAAAGTGTCTTCTCCCAGACGGATAGGTACACGCAGGAAGGCTACTTTTTTAAAGACCGTTTTCCCTCCTTCGTTTTCTATATTGTTAATCAGCATACGTACGGCATTGGAGCCAATATCTATAGCTGCAAATGTTTTGAATTTCATTTCCGGTTATATCATTTTTTTATAATAGTCATAAAGAACTGTTTGTGACCTGAACGGAGTGTTCCGGTTCTTCCTGACATAATTGTTTCTCCCCATAACGGTAAGGTCGCGTGCTTTTACATTATCCGACCATTGTATTATAAATATATCTTTAATCGTTTTCTTTATATGCGGTGCTAGTATAGGAACACCGATTTCGACTCTGCGGTCGAGATTGCGGGTCATCCAGTCAGCACTCGAAATAAATATTTGCTCGTCCCCGTCGTTGTGGAATATGGTGAAGCGCGCATGTTCGAGATATTTATCGACAATGCTTATTACTTTTATATTTTCGCTTAATCCTTTGACTTCGGGTTGCAAACAGCATGCTCCCCTTATAATCAGGCGGATTTCTACCCCGGCCTGACTGGCTTTATAGAGTAATTTGATTATTTTAATATCAGTCAGTGAATTAAATTTCGCATGGATAAACGCTTTTTTACCTTTCTGCTTGTTACGGATTTCATTCCTGATTAACGATTCGAACTGCTTCCTCATATAATAAGGTGATACCATCAGCCGTTTGCACGTAAAATGCTTGTGCGTATTGAGTAAAAAATCGGATACGGCTTTAGCATCCTCCACTATTTCGGTATCGGCTGTAAACAGTCCGAAATCGCTGTATACTTTGGCAGTCGATTCATTGAAATTTCCTGTACCTATATATACATAGCCTTTCGTATCCCTGTTTTCTTTGCGTTCTATATATATAAGTTTACTATGCACTTTCAGTCCTTTGAATCCATGTATAACCGTGATTCCTGCCTTTTGCATAAGATCGGAATTTTCCACATTCTGCTCTTCGTCGAAACGCGCCATCAGTTCTTCCAATACAACCACTTCTTTGCCGTTCTTTGCCGCATTGATAAGCGTATTTATAACTTTAGACCGCTCAGCTGTACGGTATAGGGTGATAAATATCTTTTTGACATGCGGATCGATAGCCGCTTCCCGCAAAAAATCGACCAGATGATTGAATGTATGATATGGGTAATTCAGGAAAATATCTTTTTCTTTAATGACATTCAGCAGGCTTGAAAACCTTTTGATGTCAGGATGAAGCAAAGGAGTCGGGGAAATGTTTTCCAGATTAGGCGACAGGACAGGAAATTTCATAAAATCCCGAAGCATGTGGTAGCGTCCGCCTTCCATAATGGCTTCATCATTGATTTTCA
>DQAM01000305.1 GCA_003523545.1 Dysgonomonas sp. | reverse complement strand
TCTTCCGATCTTATAATTTTTAAATAAATTGTTTTTATTGAAGAAGGAGATTGGAAGGTTTCCTTCTTCTTTTTATTTTTAATCCCTAACCAGGGGCAAAGTAGAACAACGGAGTAATCCTCCCATTTTAGATATCTCACGGTAAGGAATGATTTCGACAGTTAAGCCCCATTCTTTTTCCATGAAATTATTCAATCTCGCAAAACGTTCTTCACTTACAACTACATCAGGAGAAATAGAAAATACATTCGTATTCATCCAATACATTTCTTCACGGGTTATTTCAAAAATATTATCTTTCCCAAAAATATCGATTAAAAGGCTGTAATCCGAAATTTTTCTAAATCCATCTTTATAAATAAGTACTCTGTTTTTACCCACAGGCATAAAAGTACAATCCAGATGCAATATGCCTTTATATGGGTCTGTATCATTTTTAATAAGGTCCAGCGCTATAAAGTTTTTATTTGGATATAATTCCTTCATAAAGTCGATGGCATACGAATTTGTACGTGCAGTTTTGTAATCAGGATAATCACCCCGTGTATATGTTCCTACAAATACTATATCATTATATAATACTACATCACCTCCTTCTACATGTGCTTTCTCAGGAAGATTATATATTTTATTAAAAGCGATTTCGCTGTATATAGGAGCATAAGCTTCCTGTTCGTCCGCCCGGTCGGGGATGATGTTGGAAGTGATTATTTTATCATCTATCACAAAAGCGACATCTCTTGCAAAAACCTGATTGGAATTAGGTAAAATAAGAGGGCGTAACACTTCAACATTGTATTCTTTAAGTATTCTTTCAAAAGCAGTCATCTCGGAAGCTATGTCTCCCTCCGAAGGATAAACACCATTCTTTACGCTTTCGTAGGATTTTGCATCGTATGTGTTTTCCAAAGCGGGCGGATTACCCATGGAATAAGGTTGTCCTAATACAACAGTTTTTAAAGGTGCGGTTTCATTCTGGATATTCAGTATCATACATTATTGTCTGCTAGTTGACTTCAAAGGTAAGCTTTAAACGTAGAAAAGGCAAGTAAAATATACCTGCCTTTATCTTCATTCACAGTATATTCAATTTTATTCGAATTCTAATTCCCCGAAAAAATCGGGCTGATGAAAACTCGGATTAGGAGTGTCTATTTCAGTCCATGAAAGGTAATGAGGTGTAGTTAGATTATCCCCGCATTTGAAAAAATTACCTAAAGCTTTCAATCCGCTGAAAGTATCGATACTATCCTGCCAATACGCAGTTTTTGGGATTGCAACAGTCAATGTCCAATGAAAATCTCCCGTTTCTTTATTCCTTTTTTCGGTTCCTAAAGAAGCAAGCCTTTTAATAGATTTCATAATTTCAGGCGAAGCGTGTTCTATGTCATTATCTCCTGTCGCTTTATGTCCTAATAAGGCCGTTCCGATGCAATTGAATTCTGCATTGTAATAGTAATCGTTTCCAAACATCAGGAAAAATTCTACGGCAGAATCTGTCCAAACCTCTCCGTTATCTTGGGTAACATTTCCCAGAATTTCGTTTTCATGCACAAAATATTTTAGCAAGATATTATCACCATTGTGTGCAATGCTGAATGATACTTCCGGTTTCGAAGGATATTGGTCGGGCCAGTTTACCACATCAATATCATGCTTTTCGGTTTCATCAAGAAGTCGGGAAACCGATTGCATATCGTTAGGGTTTGCTTCTACTTTTTTGACATTAATCTTTTTATATTCAGGCGTTGTTTCTGAAGAGACAGCAACAGGCACATTTGTCGATGAATCTTCAGTTTTCTTGTTTTCATTTTTACAGGATATAAATCCTGCGAAAATAAATACGGACATCAAATAATAGAATTTTTTCATACCAGATATATTTTATCTTTATTCTTCGAATTCAAGTTGTCCGAAGAATGTAGGTTGATGAAAACTCGGGGACGGTGTATCGATTTCACTCCATGAAACGAAATGAGGTGTAGTCAGATTATCCCCGCATTTAAAGAAATTACCGCGTGCTTTTATTCCTGCAAATGTTTTTATGCTGTCTTTCCAGTAAGCTGTGGCCGGAATAATTAATGTGAGTGACCATCTGAAATCTCCCTGTTGTTTCGCCCTGTTTTCAAATCCAAGACTGGGAAGACGTTTTATGGATTTCATAATCTCAGGTGAGGCATGTTCGGCTTCTACTCCCGGTTTGCGGTATCCTAACAGTGCACGTCCTACACAAGTCGTTTCCAGATTGTAATAAGAATTGTCGTCGAAAGTTATAAAAAATTCCGCACAGGAGTCTGTCCATACTTCTCCGTTGTCCTCGGTGACAACTCCCAATATTTCATTTTCGTGAACCTCGTATTGTAATAAAATATTGTCATTGTTATGGGCTATTTTGAAGGATACTTCCGGTTTCGATGGATATTCCTCCGGCCAGTTTATCGTATCTATTTTGTTTGCAGATAATGAAGACAATTTCTCCGCTACACTTTCTATATCAAATGTATCGACATCTATTTTAGGTATTAAAAGCTTTTTCATATTCAAATATTAAAAGAGAGGCTCGGATTTTATCGACCGAGCCTTCTATAATTATGGTGTAATGATTAATTCTTAAATTCGGCTATCTGCTTTTTTACAATATTGCACATTTCATCGTAGTTTTCCTCTAATGACTGCAATAATTTATATTGGGCGCGTGTACGGACAAGGTTATGCTTTTCGTTTTTAACCTTGTAATAATTATCCCCGTCTATATAATCCATAAGGAATCTCAACACCTGTTCGAATGTAATGTATTTTGCAGAAAAAGCTACATTTTCCATTTCGGCAGGAGTCAGGAATCCGGCAGTTTGAGAAAGATAGCCTTTGGTATATGCTTCAAATATTTTCATGTCCACATATACATTATCCAGATTTTCGTCATCTTCCAAACCTGCATTTGTATAAGAACGGATTGCATCCCCATAGTCATTCAGGCATATACTGTTGAGTACCGTATCTAGATCAATCACGCAGAGTACGTTTCCATGCTTGTCGAATAATATGTTGCTTATTTTAGTATCGTTGTGGGTTACACGTGTCGGCAATTCTCCGGATTCGGCCTTTGCCCAGAAATTCAGCATTTCATCGCGGCGGCTTTCGATCCACTCTATTTCTTCTTTTACTTCGGCTTTCCGACCTACAGGGTCTTTCGCTATGATTTCATCCCATTGTTTGAAGCGGAAGCGCATATTGTGGAATCCCGGCAATATATCCGTCAGCGGTTCTTTCATATCGGCAAGCATAGCCTGGAATTGACCGATTCCGCGTCCGCCTTGTTCTGCCAATGCGGGAGAATCTGCTTTCTCGTAAGTAATGGTATCAGGAATCAGGTAACAGGCCGCCCAATACTCATCATCGGCATCTTTGTAATAAAGCTTACCGTCTGTTGTCTGGGTTACAGTGAGAGCTTCACGCATAGGATCACCACCTTCGGCCTCAATCTTTTTCTTGAGGTGGCTGGTTACTTTCTGAATATTTTCCATCATGGCCGGTACATTCTGAAAAATATTTTTATTCTTGCGCTGGAGGATATAATCAGGCGAATCACCTTCTGTTTCCACAATAAATGTGTCGTTGATTAATCCTTCACCCAGCGGGCGAATTTCTTTTACTGTTCCTTCGAATTTGAATTTTTTTCCTATTTCAAAAAGATTTTGATTCATGTTTATTGATTTAAGTTATAATTTCGAGTTTCAAATATAAGTAATTTCCAAAGAATAGGCTAACAAGATTTTTTTATTTGATAAATAAATTTTGGAAGCTTTTTTACTAGTACTAATATACGCCTATTATAATGTGTATGTACTTATGTTAAACTGATTATTAGGAATATTTAATATAAATGGGAGTTGAATGGCTATAT
>DQAM01000081.1 GCA_003523545.1 Dysgonomonas sp. | reverse complement strand
AGCATTTAGTTTTCAACTTTTAATTCTTTAAATATGATACAGTCTATTATCGACATTTTCGGGCAGCAGGCCCGCGAGCACAAAGCTATAAAGGCTTTTTACTACAACCGCAATTATGAATTGGGAAGCGGGCGTGAGATGCACCCTCTGTTGTGGCTCGAAGACCCGGTCTCGGGCGACAACCGTGACAATATGTTTGTAAATTCGGTCAACTTCTCGGTGCTCTTCATCCCGAAAGACAGTGCTGAAGTGGTAAATCTCCAGGATATAGCGTTCTCAATAGGACTCAACATCATCGAACGCATCCGTAAGCATCAGAACGAATACCGCATTGCCGTGCAGCCGGGCTGGTCGTATACCACACTGCGCGATTACTATGACAACAATGCCTGCGGATGCCGTTTCTCGGTCGATTTCAGCCAGATGAACATGCAGAACCTCTGCCTGATAGACGAACAGTTTGATGAAGATGGTACGTTCGGCGAATGCAAAGTATTGGAGGATTTCGATGTATCGCCTTCCTCTAATTGCGAAGTTTTTTCGAATAAGCTTCCGGTGTTCGAACTGAAAACCAAGAAAGGCTAACTACAGCAGGGGCCGGCCTATGTGCCTGTCCGGGAACCGTTTATACAAAACGGACGAACACATAGGTTCGTCCCTGCATACAACAAACAGAAATGACTAGATGAAAACAGATATAGAGAAACTTATTAAAGCCATCGCAACGGATGTGGAAGCGATCGTACGGTCGCTGATGGACAAACCGGGCGGCGGCAACCGCTCTTCGATAAAGGAATTGCGGAACACACGCCGCAAAGATGATGTAATCGTGGAGGCGGCCGCGTCCGGCCGTTCGAATGCCGCCGTCGTAGAAGTGATTTACGACAGCCTCCTCGAATGGGACCGTACTCCTCAGTCGGGTAAATGGCCTCCTCTGTCGGATATACGCGAATGGGCTTTGGCGAAAGGCCTTCCTGCCGACAACGGCACGCTCAACCTGATAAGGCGGAGCATCTGGTGGAACGGCCATGCCGGGCAGTCGATAGAAGAAGCGCTCGAACGGGAGATCGACAAACAGATGGACGGCCGGTGGGCTGACCTCATAATGGATGCCGTGGCAAAGGAATTGGAAAAGGTATTCGGTTGAGAAGAAAAGGCAAACTTAACAGTTTGCCTTTTTATTTTAAAAAATTATATTATTTTTACAATTAGTTTTATATAACATAAGCTGGTATAAAACACAATTTTTTTCATTAATTACTAACTAAACAACCAACACAAAATGAAAAAGTAAATTATTTTTATTTATGGAATAGTTGCTTTATTCGGCTTTATTTCCTGTGGTGAAGAAACTCTGCCGATACAACAAAATCCGGAAGGTTCGTTATTAAATGAAATCGGCATCGAAATCGTAAAACTAGATCAGAACCAATTAAGGAATTCCGGAAAAACTCCGGAGGAAGAAGAATTTGCCATTAGATTTAAAGATGAAAAAACTTTTATAAATACTTTGGCATTTTTAGATAATAAAGAAGAACCAGAAAGAAAAGAATGGGTAAAAAGTATAGGAAATTTCCAATCTTTAGCTGAAATATATGAACAGGCAATGGAAGAAGCCGCAGAATTAGATTTTACAGAAACAGAATATAAAGCATTTAAGGCTAAATATCAGGATTACCTTTATTTCCCTGAACATGAAGATGATTACGGAGCTTATTTACCAGTATCAGATGAGGTAAAAGCGTGTTTGTTAAACCCTTATGGCCGTTTTCTGATAGGAGATCAACTAGTAGAAGAAGATTTGATATCGACATACACTGCGCTTCAAGAAACTGGACAAGCATATTACCGTCTACAAGAGGATTTAAAGGAAGAGCCGGAATCGGAAGGAGTACAACTTCGCTCGACAAAACAAACAGTATATGCTCATATGTTAGAATTTCCTTCTGGATTTTCGGATAATAAAATCAAAGTAGGAGGAAATGCCTATGAATTTGTAAAAGACTGGACAGAAGTGGGCAATGGAAAGAAAATAAGAGTGACTTTTGGTCGGATTTATAGAAAAAGATCGGGAAATACTGCCCAACTTTGCTGGCATTCTGAAGTAAGTTTCCGAAAAAAAGGTTTTTTGGGAAAATGGTATAATTACTCCAGTGAAACTACTTTTATCGCTGCAATCAGATACAATGATGGAAAGATGCAGCAATGTGCTTATAAAGGAAGCGGTTCATCTTCACACGACGGATATTGGGATGCTCCCTATCAAAAAGTAAATAAGTACGATTATAATTTACTACAGGCTGGCTCAAATAATGTAGACCTTCATGCAAACTTTCCTAATCTGCATTTATATTATTTCAAAGGATATTTCGCTGTGATTACTGTCGACTATAGGGGTATGCCCGCTCCTATACAAACACATGACAGTAAAGGAGGGATGTATGCTTATAGAAAAGTATATGAATTATAATTTTATAAGATGAGGAAAATTTTTATTTTATTTATATTATTAGCAATTAACACTTGCTTCATTTACTCCCAGATAGGTGTAAATGCAGGTTTGAACCTTTCATCGGTAAGAAGCAGTTCGGACGCACAAAAATGCTGGATGCCGGGATTTCATATCGGAACATCCTACGATGTAAAGTTATACCGAAATTTATATTTACAGCCTCAAGTACAATTGTCATACGAACCGCTGAAAAATACATACGATTACTACCGGGAGGAAATGCATCATCATTCTGAAATTCTGGAAAAAGGCTGGTACCTTAATATCCCTGTTCTGATATCATACAGAATTCCGCTTCATAATTCGCATTATCTTTCTTTAGGCTTGGGAGGATATTTCTCGGTGGGGTTATTCGGAGATAAAGATATGAACCAGACTATAGAAGGTAAATATGAAGAATTATCAGGCACTCTTTTTTCCGACCGTATCCGGGACGACCATGGACTTTCTGCGCGTATAAGCTATCAGATTAACAGATACATAATAAGTACGCAGATGAAATATGGGTTACCGGGGAGAGCCTTTTTTACGGACAAGACAATGACATGGATGATGTCATTCGGATATCAGCTGTAAATTACAGCCTATACATATAGTAAAAGGCAGGCGGGTTATTTTAGATTTGCCTGTCTCGTCATTGTAACGATACGAAGTCCAGCAGGGGAAGCATCCCCATTGCATTGCGGTTCGGTTACCGGCTGAAAAAAGGACCGTTGAGCCGTACATATACACCGAAGCTGTAGTCTGTCTTTCCGCTTCGCAGGTCGCTGTAAGCCTCTACCTGCCCGCCAAGTGCAAACATAGGATGAAGCTGCTGCGAATAAGAAGCCTTCAGGTTGAGCAGGCTTCTGGTGGGAAGAGTTTTGTCAGGATAATCGGGATTGAAAGAGGCAAAAAGCGGTCCGCCCTCGAAACTGTAAAACTTGCGGGCCTGCCAGTATCCCGCCATAAAGCGGAAGGGCGATGCATCTACCGTCACTACGGGATATACTCCCCACCCCGAGGTATAAGGACGTACGCTGTTGTCCGGAAGCTTATCGTAGTATCCCACGACATAGAGGCTCATACCCGCCGACTTCACAAAACGGCTGC
>DQAM01000303.1 GCA_003523545.1 Dysgonomonas sp. | reverse complement strand
ACTTTATTGTAGCTTCCATATTTATATGGTGGTGTGCTTTTTGGTTATCGGAAGTGCGTATAAATTTTCCGTCTTCGAATAATATGCTTTCCATAACTGGTTTATTACGGTAAGTATACTGGCTGTAAAAATCGAAAGAGAATTTCTCACCGTTATATCCTGCCGTAAAATTATTATTTAATGAATAATTGGCTTTCAGGTTAGGATTTCCCCTTCTTATCTGCAACGAGTCTATCGCCTGTACTACATTATTAAGTTCGCCAAGTGAAGGGATGTGGCTCCAAAGGTTGAAACGATAACGGAGATATGTTTTATCATTCGGGTTGTATGTTATACGTGCAGTAGGTTGCACAAGGAATTTAGTCTGTTCTTCGTTCCCCTGGCTGTAGTAAAAACGACTACCTGTTAACCCTGCCATATAGTTGAATTTTCCTTTTTTGAACTGGTATTGCGCATATAGGTAGCTTTCTGCCTGTTTCATCGAAACTTCGGTATTTACTGTACCCGTATATATGTTGTTCGCATAAGTTTGCTTATGTTTTATGCCGGATGTTAACTTGCCGATTCCTAATTTCCTCTCATAAATACCTTCTGCAATAAGAGAATATTTATCTCCTTTGATATGCGATGTGATATCCGTAACCGGATCATTTTCCCGGAACTCACTATAAAAGCGGTTGCTTGTCGACGAGATGTATGTACCCACAACATTAAATATAAGTAATTGCTCATCTTTGAGGTTCTTCTGGAAATACAGGTCCAGAACAGGAGTATTATATTTTTCGGTACTATGATCTGTTATAGTTAACGGTATCGGGTTGTACGATGTTTCGAGGGTACTCTTACGATCCGAATAAGCATTTGGCATATCCCAGAAGTTATAACGGAATGTAGCGTTCAGGAAATAATTGTCTTTATCCATCAGGCTGTAATTAACGGCAGTATTCATCTGGTTTTCCTTGAATTGGGTAGGAAGTCCTTGTTCTATACGGTGCAAATCTTTATCCGGAAAACGGAATGTTTCGTCGTTCGTCCTTGTCCAGTCTATCCGGCGGTATCTCCAGTTGCTGTTGACTGCAAATTCCGATTTCTTATGGTTGAATTTCGCAGACAGATAATCTTCCACAAAACCAATGTCTTTTAATCCATGGGTTGCGTTTCCATTGATATTTCCTCCCGAATCTTTCCTGCGGGTAATGTAGTCGAGTACTGCCGCAGCATTTCCGTAACGGATGCCGGGGTCGTCATGGAATTCGACACGTATGATGTCTTCCGGTCGTAATGCTACAATTTCGGCACTGGTTACTTCTACTCCATTTATCCTCAGTTGGACGGTACCGTTTCCGGCTGCTGTAATTAGATTATTGATAGAATCTATATTTATACGGGGTAACTGGAGTTTTTGTAATAAATCCAGACCGCTTGTAGATGCTTCTATCTGTGCTTTAGACGGTGTGATAAGCTTCCGGTCTGTTTTATTGATTACCGATTGAGCCGTAACTAATGCCTCGTTGAGTAAAACAGATGAAGGCTCCATATATATAGTGCCTAGTTCAGCTTCTGTTTCCGCTTTACTTACAGACTTGTAGGCAGTCTCATATCCGAGGTAAGATACAGATACAAGATAATTATCCGGATGTATGCCATTAATCGAAAAATTACCTTCTATATCCGAGTTGGCTCCTTTGATATAAGTCGAATCGGCTTTTAACAAAGATATATTTGCAAACCCGATAGGGGACGAGTCTGTTTTATCGATTATTTTACCTGAAATTTTAGCCTGTTGTGCAATTGCATGGTGAATCGTAAGAAATGTCATTACAAGTATTAAAAATCTTAGTCGCATAGTTACAAATTGTTTTATTTGCTAATAGGACGACTAAAAGTGAATTTTGGTTACAATTTTTTTTTAATAAAATAGAATTTTTAAAATAATGCTTTGATACAAAAATCATTTAATGAGTGTTTAAACTATAATTTGCGATAATTGTTTTATCTAAAAGCATAAATTAATTGGACAGTATAAATATATATAAATCGAAACGCAAAGGAATATACCTTATAATATTCTTTTTGCTATTGCTGGTGGTAGGTATATTGCTTCTCGGCAACACAGACAAAAATGTAGCAGGGTGGGGGTTGATAATTTTAGGATCCCTTTCCCTTATAACGGGTTTATACATGATCCTAGATAGACGACCGCAGATTATAATCTCAAGTGAGGGTGTCTCGGTTTATAATCTGAATTATGAACTGATAGAATGGGATGCAATCAGCACTGTAGATGAAATTTGGTTTCGGGGACAATTATATGTGGTGGTTTTACTGGATAGAAGTTATAAAACCTCACAAATACCGGATTTATGGTTTTATCGTATAAACCGTTTGTATGAAAGGTCTGATGCAAAAGCTATCCTTATTCGCACAAGTATGCTTGATGTTAAATCGGATGAAATATTGGCTTTGATGAAAGCAATGATAACCACTGATAGTCAAAGAAGAATCGACCTGATACATTCACACCATCTAAGGTAATAAAAGAAAACGTCGGTAATCAAACAGATTATCGACGTTTTTTGTGATTCCGACAGGATTCAAACCTGTAACCTTCTGATCCGTAGTCAGATGCTCTATCAAGGCATCACAAGCTTCGCTTGCGACGCTTCGAGTTGAGCTACAGAACCTTATGATGCACTTAGTGTCTCAAATATCACGCTGATATTTCTTGGTTTAACGGATGGTTTAACTTTGTAAGCTAAATCGAGATTGATTAATACTAAATTTTAATTATTTATTTGAATTATAAATATACTCATAAACCCTTATTAATACAAGGATTCAGAAGTATTCCTACTCTACAATTTCACTTTTAATAAGTGTCTTTTTCATTTCAACTTGATAAGTATTTAATCTACATTTGGAATTCACATCATCTATATTATCCATTTCATATTCATTGATAAAAACTAAATTAAAACTCTTATCCTTATTCATTTTATAAATATATCCATCACTAAAGCATGAGCCACTCCAATTAACGACTTTAATTGTACTATCTTTCGGGTTAATCCCCTCAAAATAATCTATATCATTATATGGTGCTTGGGTTAATTGTTTTGCATCCAAATATACAGGATAATCATATTCTGTTTCTTAAAAATCATAAAATGATAAGTAGTAAGAACTTTGTTGTCTTATCTCTCCATATTGAGGTATAACCAATTCATCTTTTCCGTCAAAATCGACATCTGAAAATCGGAATGGTAAATCATCACTATTTAAACAGACTGTTTCTCCGTATTTTAAATTAATTATATTGGAATCATCGTCTAACTCTACCAATCCATCTGAACGAAAATAAGGATGTGTA
>DQAM01000301.1 GCA_003523545.1 Dysgonomonas sp. | reverse complement strand
CGCTCTTCCGATCTACCCAGATAAGTAATCTCATTCCAATTTTTAGAAAAATTCCCACTTACTGTATAGGAAAAATCGCCTATTCTATTATTATGGGATATGGACAACTCGATTCCTTTATTCTGCATTTTTCCAATATTCTGGGAAACTTTATTAGCGGCTCCTACTTCACTTAAAACATCATATTCAAGTAAAATATCGCTAGTTTTCTTTATATACCAGTCTCCGGAGAAATTGAGCCGGTTGCTAAACAGGTCAAAATCAAGGCCGATATTGGTCATGGTTACTGTTTCCCAGCCAAGCATTGCATTTGGTATCTTGTTTTCACGGACCGAACTACCCGATGTATTTCCAAAATTATAATTATTCTCTCCTACCGAGTAAGCAGCGAAATAGTCATAACGGCCTACATTTTCTATATTTCCCAGCTGTCCCCACGATGCTCTGACTTTCAGATTATCAATCCAAGTCACATCATTCATAAAAGCCTCCTCACTCATACGCCATCCGGCAGAGAATGATGGAAAATATCCCCACCTGTGATCTTTATGGAAACGTGACGATGCATCTGCACGCATATTCGCTTCGAAGAGATATTTACCTCTATAGTCATAATTAATACGTCCGAAATAGGACATCATCTTATCTTCATACAAAGGCCCGTATGCTTCCGAATCTGCAGCAGTGCTGGATCCCCCGTTCATCCCTTCCATATTATTTGTCGGAAAGTTTTTTCGTAAAGAACGTTGCTGCTGATATTTATAATGTTCGTAAGAAGTACCTAACATTACTTTTACGGTATGAGCATTATTTGTCCAGTCATAGTTTAGTAATGCATTGTACATCAAACGGCGGCGATCTTCCCAGTTATACTCCATTTTACTTTCACTTTGTGCTACTTCTCCTATTGTAGTGGCTCCATCGTCAAGAAAACGCGGTACTCCCGGCATAAAGGCAGTATACTGTTTCTGTTTATAGTCACTCCAGTCCGATATCATACTTCCGGTAAATACTAAACCTTTATATAATGTAATATCAACAGCTCCATCAATGGTTAGGAATTTACGGTTGCGCTCCTGCCACCCGCCTTCCTCAGCTACACGCAAGGGGTTGCGAGTGACAAATGTACTTACAGCATTTCCGCCTCTCTGCACAGTGCCCCACCAACCATTGCTTTGGCGAGCCACATAAGATGGAGATGATTGCATAAGATAAGCAAGCGAAAATGCTCCGGCCTGATCGCGCTGCTCTTCGGCGTATCTAACCCCCGTACGTATTTTCAGCCAGGAGTTCAGCTGGCTCGATAAGTTAGTATTTACATTATACCGGTCGTAAGATTCCCCGTAACGAAACGAATCGTCGTATGTATAACCGATAGATGCATAATAATTGGTCTTAGCAGAGGAACCGCTAAAACTTAATGTATGGTTGGTTGTAACCCTGTTATCATCAAACAGTAGATCCCACCAGTCTGTATTTGGATAAAGATCGGGCTGCGAACCGTTTCTCAACAATTCTATGGTCTCATCGGATACCAGGTTTGAAGTTTGTCCGATATTACGTTGAGCTTCGTTGCTCAGGATGGCTTCCCACTCCGAACTTACGACTTTAGGTTTAGTAGTTTGTTCTTTGAAACCGATGAGTCCCGAATAATTAATCTGGAAGCCTTCATGTGTTCCTTGTTTTGTAGTAACAAGAACGACACCGTAAGCCGCACGTGATCCATATATAGAGGCTGAAGCAGCATCTTTCAGAATAGAAATGTTTTCTATCGAATTCGGATCTAAATTGGCAAAGGCATCTGAAGTTGAGATTGCACCATCGATAACATATAACGGGGAAGATGTACCCAGGTTACCACGGCCACGCACGTTGATAGAGGGATTTTGTCCGGGACGGGATATAATCGTTACACCCGGAGCCGTACCTTGCAGCGATTGCAGGAGGTTTGTATTAGTACGTCCTTGTAAATCCTTTGTACTTACAGACGAAATAGATCCGGTCAGATTTACTTTCTTCTGTACACCATAACCTACAACTACAACGTCCTGCAGTATTTGAGAATCTTCAGTCAGCACTATATTTCCTATGTTTCCGTCAGCAGGAACCGGAACTTCGCGGGTAGTGTACCCGACATAGCTGATAACTAAGATAGCTCCAGGCTGTACATTCAGAGAAAAATCACCATCTAATCCGGTAGCAACACCATTTGTCGGGTGTGCTTTTTCAAGAATTGACACTCCTATCAAAGGTGTATTGCTTGAATCATAAACAACTCCCCTGGCCTGGATTGCAGCCTGTTGTACTTCTTGTGTTTCCATGGTTTCGAGAGCAGGACTGTTGTTTTCTACCACAACTATTTGATTCCCGTTTACATAATATGTTAGCCCCACAGAAGGTAAAGCTTTATCCAAAATTTCTTCCGGACTTTCATTCTGACTGTTCACCGTTACGGTTTTATCTTCTACGATCCCTTTTTTATAAAGAATTACATAATCAGAATTTTTCTCAATTTCGGAAAAAAGTGTTTCCACTTTTACATTAGAAAGTTTTACACTCATGCTTGTCGATTGTGAATAAGCATTTGCAGCATACATGTTTGTACCGATATTCACAATAAAAAATAATAGTACCGAATTTAAAACTTTCCTGAAAAAACTGTTCTTAGTCTTTTCAATTCTAGATTTAGTTTTTTTATTCATACGTTGGTTTAGTTTTTAGATTAACTTCGATTATTGGTTCGAGTAAATTAGTGTGTGCTACACACCAGGTCAACTTGAGATTTGTTTCATAAGCAATGGATTTTTAAATTAGATTATCATTGAGTTATATAAATTGCGTTATCCCTTTTGGTATATTTGAAAGGAGTAGATAATGACAAATTGTAAAGTGCATATTCGATCGAATCTTTCATATTCAGCTTACCCGCATACCTTTCCATCCCGAATTTTTCATTGTAATAAATTTCGATCCCGTAATAGCGCGACAAGCGTTTGATGATTTCACTTAAGCTTTCCCCGCCGAGCTTCATAATTCCTTCCGTCCAGGATATATAAGGATAGACATCTACTGTCTTAACCGTATATAGATTACTTCCCGATATAAATGCCTGATTGGGCTCCAATCTGTTTTTCGTGTTATTTGCAAGCACCTCTACCGAACCTTCTACCAGTACTACACTATTTTTAGGGTCGTCGCTATAGGCATTTACATTGAACTTGGTTCCGAGAACTTCTACTTCAAAACCTTTTGTATGGACATAAAAGGGTTTATCCTTGTTAGGGGATACTTCCAGATATATCTCACCATCTATGGTTACATCCCGGCTTTTTTCTCCGAATACTTTGGGATATATCAGTTTCGACCCGGAATTTACCCATGCTGTAGTTCCGTCACTGAATTTCAATGTTGTGCGCCTCCCCTTTGGCACTATCACTGTGAGATATTCTGTATCAATAGAGGAACTTTCCAGTTTACTTTCATTCCCGACCAACAAATCTCCCTTTTCAGTTTGTATAATTGTTTCTTCGTTGCCGATAATGGTTTGACTTCCTCCTGCAACTATCTGCACTTCGCCGGAAGTGATATCTACCTCATCCAATTTGGAAAATAAGGATTGTTTTTCATCCGTAAGGCTTAGATTAGTACTGTAATTAATGTACAAATAGGTAGAGAATATAATCGCAAGACAGGCTGCTGCAGCGGAAATAATATAACCCAATTTTCTTTTCTTTCTCTTTTTTTCTTGTTGCTCCCGGGCAATTATTTCCGAATAAAGTTTTTTCCAATCTTCATTTATCTGCTTTGTAGAGACTTCAACCTGTTCTATATTAACATATTTACAGAAAATGATTACTTTTTCGATCAGTTCCTTCTTATCCGGATAAAACATCTTCAGCTGCATGATTTCATTATCATGAGCTTTATTTATCCAGGACAAGAAATTTGAATCTAAAACAAAATCTTCAATACAGTTATAAGTAGAACAGTCTATATTCATAAATTTTTACACTTGTATTTACTTTTTAATACAAGCGAACTTTAGCTTTATAATCATTAGGTGATAAAAAAAATTCCCCCTTTTGTGAATTTTAAATGAGTCCTCTTTCTTATAGGATGATAATCAAATATTTATAATTTGTAGAAAATAAGAAGAAATAACATAAATGTGAGGAAGTCTTGTCCTTCATTTTCTTTTCTTATTTTTTCCATTGCCCTGTGGATAAGGTTTCGGGCCGATTGTTCTGATAAGTTCATAATTTGTGCTATTTCTGCATATTCCATTTGATGCAGAAAACGGAGATAGATGATCTCTTTTTGACGGGGAGTCAATTGAGAAAGAATTTTTTCAACGACTGATTTGATATGTTCTTCTTCTTCTTTGTTGCTTATCTGATCCTCTTTTATCGAATAACGGATCTCAAAATTGTCGATTGTGTCAAGGTTGATATTCTTCTGGCCTGTTTTCAATATGTTCAGGCATGCATTCTTAATAGCTGCAAAAAGGAATGGCTTTAATGTTTTTACATCCTTTACCAGTTCAGGTTTGGTATAAAGTTTTACAAACAGATCCTGCATGATATCCCGTACCTGTTCTTCCGGAATCTTAAAACTTAGTCCGTAAGAATAAAGGCTTTTATAGCTTAATTTATAAATAAGAGAAAAAGACTCATCGTTGCCATTGATAAATGATAACCACAATTCGGAATAATTTATTGTATGGGCAGACTGATAAGTCATGTATAAAATATATTCTTCTTTATTGTTAAATATAAAAAACAAATATACACATAATTTGAATTTGTGTCTGACTTTTTATCTATTAACAATAAAAATGTTAACAAACAATAAAATAGAGCATTCCATCTTTACACAGTATATTCTTAATTATTTTTGTGTAAATAATTAAACCTTATTTTTCTGATGGAAAAATTCACAATCCGTAAACTCAAAAGCCATGAAACTCCTCCCTAGTAACCATTATCTGTGGATGGGCCTTGGGAAAAAGCAGCAGATGGCTGCATCAAAAAAAATATTTATAGGCAAACCGAATTATAAATTTATAAAATACGACAAGTAATATAAAACCTAATATAAACGTCATGAAAAAAAATTCGACCAGAATTATAATGTTCTTCTTAACTTGCATTTTCTGCATAAGTGTGTACGCACAAAAAAGATCGGAAGAGCGTCG
>DQAM01000262.1 GCA_003523545.1 Dysgonomonas sp. | reverse complement strand
CAACTATTCCTGTTCTGCTGCTGATTATACTTATGGGTTTTCTGAAAATGTCAGGTGATAAAAGTGCCCTTATCACCTTAGGAGCTACCATCATTATTGCCATATTGGCATATAGTTTTCCTTTACCCGATATCGGGCTTTCTCTTATCTACGGTGTACTGAAGGCTATTTTCCCCATTTTGATTATAATCATTATGGCAATCTTCAGTTACAATGTACTGGTCCAGACAGGAAAAATGGAATTAATCAAAGAACAGTTTACTTCCATTTCTTCCGATAAGAGTATACAGGTATTATTGCTTACCTGGGGATTCGGAGGACTTTTGGAAGGTATGGCTGGTTTCGGTACAGCTGTTGCTATTCCTGCGGCTATTTTGATAAGCCTGGGTTTCAAACCTCTGTTTTCTGCTGTGGCAAGCCTTATAGCCAATAGTGTGGCAACGGGATTCGGGGCAGTGGGAACACCCGTAAAAGTTTTGGCCGAACAAGCCGGCGTCGCGGATGTGCAGACATTAAGCGCGCAGGTAGTACTCCAATTATCACCTCTGATGATATTAATACCGTTTATTTTGGTATTTATGACCGATCCCAGTATAAAATCACTACCAAAGAATATTTTAATAAGTTTGCTGGTAGGTGTAGTATCGCTGGTAACCCAGTATCTGGCGGCGCAATACATGGGAGCGGAGACACCTGCTATTGTAGGAAGTATAGCATCTATCCTTTGTATCATAATATATGCTAAACTTACCGGCAGCAAAGAAGATAAACAAGCCAAAGCAAGACATCCGAAACATTCGATGTCCGACATCATTAAGGCATGGAGCGTGTATGGTATAATACTCATATTGGTAATACTCACCAGCCCGCTTCTTCCCTTGCGCCAGATATTAGCTCCATTGCTCACAACCACTTTCAGTTTCGATATCATGGATATGACGAGCGGAATTGAAATAACACGGATGATTAAAATTTCATGGCTTATCGATGCCGGCGTATTGTTATTCTTAGGTTCTATATTCGGAGGTTTAATACAAGGTGCTGGGCTAGGAGAATTATTCGGGCTGCTTTGGAAAGTACTTAAACAGCAGAAAAAAACTATAATTACCGTTTGTTCACTGATTGCTTTGTCTTCGATTATGGATTTTTCAGGAATGATTGGAGTTCTTGGAGCCGCTTTAGCATTTGCAACAGGTTCTTTCTATCCTTTATTTGCACCTACCATAGGCTGTCTGGGTACATTCCTGACAGGAAGCGATACATCATCCAATATCTTATTCGGAAAACTGCAAGCTTCCGTTGCAGAAACAATAGGAGAAGATTCGAGCTGGCTGGCAGCGGCTAACACTGCAGGAGCAACCGGAGGTAAGATCATTTCTCCACAGAGTATCGCAATAGCAACTTCAGCCTGCGGACAGCAGGGCAAAGAGGGGGATATCATGAAGAAGGCTATGCCGTATGCTCTCGGCTACATTGTTATAGCGGGACTTATGGTGTATTTCTTACCTAAACTAATGGGTTCTTTTGTCCTGTAAAATTAAAGTAAACATTTAGATCAACTAAAACATATATTACAATGAAAGTAGGATTATTTATTCCATGCTATGTAAATGCGATATACCCCGAGGTAGGTATAGCATCATACAAGCTGCTCGATTATCTGGGAGTCGATGTCGACTACCCAATCGATCAGACGTGCTGCGGACAGCCCATGGCAAATGCCGGATTCGAAGACGAGGCTGTTCCTTTAGCTAAAAATTTTGAGGAACAATTTTATAAATACGATTATGTTGTGGCGCCTTCTGCCAGTTGTGTGGCTTTTGTCAAAGAAACTCATCCGCGTTTATTGAAAAAAGAAAAGCATCCATGCCAGAGCAGTGGCAAAATTTACGATATATGTGAATTTATCCACGATGTATTGAAAGTAAAAAGCTTGCCGGGAAGATTTCCGCACAAGGTCAGCGTACATAACAGCTGTCATGGATTGCGCGAACTTCATCTTGCTTCGGCGAGTGAACTTAATATTCCCCGTTATTCCAAAATCAAAGATCTGTTGTCGCTGGTACAAGGGGTCCAGATACTCGAGCCTAATAAAGTGGACGAATGTTGTGGTTTCGGAGGAATGTTTGCTATAGAAGAAGCTTCCGTATCGGTCTGTATGGGACAGGATAAGATCAAAAATCACATTGCTACCGGAGCCGAATATGTTACCGGAGCAGACAGCTCCTGCCTCATGCATATGAAAGGTATTGTAGATAGAGAAAAGCTTCCGATTAAATTTATACATGTTGTTCAAATTTTAGCCGCAGGATTATGAGTACAAAACATTCAAAAGCAGCAGATCTGTTTATTGCCGATAAGGAGCAAGAAACATGGCATAACGAGACACTCTGGATCGTTAGAGAAAAACGCGACCGCATGGCTATGGTTATTCCCGAATGGGAACAATTACGCGATTTAGCGAGTAAAATCAAGATGCACACCATTACTCATCTGAATGAATATGCGGCTCAGTTTGCTGAAAAAGCAGAAGCCAACGGAGTAATAGTGCATTGGGCCAAAGATGCAAAAGAGCACAATGAAATAATATACGACATTCTGAAAAAGCATAATACGAAAAAACTCGTAAAGAGTAAGTCCATGCTTACTGAGGAATGCCATATGAATCCGTACCTGATAGAAAGAGGTATAGACGTAGTCGAAAGCGACCTGGGAGAACGTATCATCCAGTTTATGAACGTACCGCCCAGCCATATCGTGATGCCGGCAATCCATATCAAGCGGGAAGCAGTAGGCAAACTCTTCGAAGAGGTACTTCATACC
>DQAM01000263.1:548-3428 GCA_003523545.1 Dysgonomonas sp. | reverse complement strand
ATATATACCATCCCGAGGGAGAATATCTCAAAGGATTGGTATTATACGTAGAATAAAGATACCGGAGGCCGTTTAGATCTTATTATATGTGTGATTAATAAGGCGTTTTCTCTTTTGTTAAAGACTTTATATAATCGGAAGGTGTTATTCCTTCGATTTGTTTAAATGCCTTATTAAAAGTAGATTGATGCTTAAATCCTGCTGATGTATAGATATGTCTGATGGTATATTTATTCTGGATATCCTGCATCAGCATTTCTTTAACAAAATTAATCCGGTAAATATTCACAAAAACGTTGAAATTAACACTTTTGTTAATGTGAATGGCTTTCGAAACATATTTAGTATTTGTATTCAGGTCTAATGCCAATTGCAAGATGGTAAAATTGGGATCACAGTAAGGCTTCTTTTCGATAAAATAATTCAATATATCTGTATAAAGACTATTGTATTTTTCATTACCATTATCAGCTTCCTCACCTATATTATTTATTTTTTCAGAATCAGGCTCATGAAAAGTTTCTATTTCTTGTTGAAGGTATTTTTCTTTTATCTGATTGATTTTATATATGTAGTATATAAAGAAAAAAACCAGCCCCATCCATGACAATATCGTAGATATATTTACTATTGTCTGCTGTTTTTTTGTTAATAATAATATATCATAAGGAAGTAAAGGACTTATTAAAAATATGGAACATATGGATACTACTACCAAAATGCTCCAGAATATTACTATTCGCGGCGGGAAAAATATAATGGCGGCCAAAGGTACGATTATATACCATATAAATGGAGTTAGCTGTCCCACCTGCCAGAGATATAAAGAATTGGGATAAAGGGTTAAAGTAATAAGGATGAAATAAAAAGGAATTAAAGGCTTAAGCGAATCATAGTTCAGCCTGCAGGGTATATACAACCACAACAAGTGGATAATATTGCAAATTATGAACAGATAGTTAAGCGGATTTATATTTTCATAAGTATAGTATATCGAATAAAATGAAAAAATAGATATGACGATAAAGAAATATCGTATACATATCTGTTTTTTTATTACATACAACTTTGGTATATCTAATTCCCTGAACATCTCCCCCTTATTTTTTATTGTTGCTAAAGTAAGTTTCCCTTTTCTATATAAGTTAGTAAAGATATAACTTTTTTAAATATCCCTGCATTCTTTCTTCGCAGAAAAAAAGCAGGGAGAAGGGGAAAAATTATAAATAAATATTTGAAGGATATTTTAATAAGCTGGATAAATCAATAAGGATTAATACCGCTTACAGCCGCTTTCTTTACCAGAAATGCAAGGGCATTCATTTCCAATGCCGCATTAGAGACAAGTTTGCCCAGCAAATTTTCCTGCGGCCAGTTTCCATACATTTTCGAAACAGGTTTTCCATTGGTATATACGGTAGGATATTCTATACGGCTGGTACTGGATGTGCTAGCACCCGTACTGTCTCCAAAATATACCAGATTCATCTGGTCGTTGTACCATACGATAGATTTGGAACTATCGACATATCTTTTGCTATGATTATTATAAGCAGAACATATTTGTATCGAATTGGGAGGCAATTGCGATGTAAGTACAGACCCCCACGAGTCATTATCCTCACCCCACCAGCCTCCGGCCAAATTGCCGAACGGGCCGTTTATGATAGGATCGTCTGGGAGGTTGTTAATCTGATAGCAGTTATCGTCCTGTGAATTATTGGGCGGAGTATTGTCATATCTTGTTATCTGATTTTCAGACCATCCCTCGGCATCAGTCTTTGCACTACTACCTGAACCATTTTGTACATTCGGTCCTTGACCGAATATTCCTTTCAGGAATATATCGACAGGTCTAAACTGAGTGGCATCGTTTGCAATGGAAGAAGAGCCATACATCACACAGCCTCCTTTTTTGATATATGACGCTAAAGCTTTAGAGATAGTTTCATTAGGATTTGCACCGAAGGCGAAGTATAATACTACATCAGGCTGCTGTGCGGATGTGCTGTTGAGCCGGCTTGCCGCGGTATTAACGTCCGTCTCGCTCCATAATTCAGAGAAAGACTCTATTCTTACTTTGCCGTTTTCTCCAAAACTACCATTTGCGCTAAATACAGAACGCCGGGCGGAAGTAGCCCATGACCACACATCATTTCCGATGATTGCGTATTTCATGGGTAACAGGGTCACCGGTATCAGCGCCTCGCACTCGGTGTTTCCACTCGGGCTGTTCGTTTTTATCTGGATATTGAAATCTTGATTTAAAGTAACTACACTGCCATCTACTGCCGTAAGTGTAACCGATGTTATACCCGGTGTCACATCACCTCTGCCTTCGAAACTGATACCATTGGTAACGGGGGTAGAGATATAATATGATCCGGCTTTCGATATGTTTATATTGACAGTTATTGTATTAGTACCCGTTAAAGCTTTACCCTTCTGATAACGTCCGTTTACCACGATACTGTTACAGTTGATGGAGTATTCGGCAACGTTTGACACCACCTGATTCTTCGGTTCGCAGTTATCGGCTAATTCAAAACCTTCTATCGTCAGATTGTCCCATCCCACGTTTACGGGCTGTCCCTGCGCCGGAATGCGTACGGTAAGCGGCCCTTTTTCCATGGCTACTCCCGTTACATAAAAGCTGTATCCGTTTCCGCTGGTTACCGTCAAAGTATAACTGCCTTCCTTCGTGACGTTCAATGTAACGCTAAGGTATTCGTTGGGTGTGACAGATGTTTCTTCGATATAAGTCCCGTGTGGTTTGATATCGGAACAGCTGACCGGATCGAATACGGCAGAACCCATCGTTCCACAAAGGCTTTTCCATTCACGGTCTGTCTTAGAATAATAATTATAACAGTCTTCATC
>DQAM01000263.1:0-394 GCA_003523545.1 Dysgonomonas sp. | reverse complement strand
ATAATTATAACAGTCTTCATCCGTGTTATAAATTAATAAACTGTTTGCTGAAGAAGCATCTGAAATGCTGATCTTGTCCCGGTCAGCTTCTGACATCCGTGGTACCATGATGCCTTTGGGTATAATATTACCTCCTCCGTCGATAATGTTTGTTATTTCCAGTTCGGTCAGACTGTTTGGATTGTCAGTATTTATCCCCACCTGAGGAAATATCTGTCCTGTTACGAACAGGAAACAACTTAATAACATTAAAATTTTTATTCTTCCCATAATCATTAAAAATTTACATTTTGTTTTCACCCTCACTATGATTAATACTTTTTTTAGAATTTTACCTTGCAAATTAATTTAAACTAAAATCTATTTTCAAATCAATAGTAAGCGCTACAATAAA
>DQAM01000261.1 GCA_003523545.1 Dysgonomonas sp. | reverse complement strand
CTTCTGCTTCATTATAATATTGCCGGGATCGGTTAGATATTTTTCTTAATGTCAATTTCATTTTTATATTTGATACTCCTACTGGTATTGAATAAAAACAAAAAAGAGATATAAATGCAGTTAGTGCAATTCCCATATATATGTATGGTAGAGGAAATATATATCCTATATAAATTGTCCAGCCAATCAATAAAATGGTTTGTATTATATATATCGATATATCTTTTTCTTTGGTAAAAATCTTATAAATAATGAATATCCCGATAAAAAATATGAAGGCGGAAAGTAAGCTTATGCCAAAAAAATGCCATATACTTTCGGATCTATTTACTTTAATAATTGTGATAAGCATTTTAGGCAATTGGTTAGTTATCAGTTTAATTCTTATTTTGTTTCACGTGGAACGCAAAATTTATCGACCCATAAGAACTAATAATATAGATATATCATTTGGGGATACACCGGGTATACGGCTTGCTTGTCCTATAGTTTCCGGATTAATACGGGATAATTTCTGACGGGCTTCGGTAGATAATGATAATATTTCCTCATAAGTGAATTTACCTTTTATTTTTATATCTTCCAATCTGCTGATTTTATCCGCAATCAATTTTTCTCTTTTGATGTATCCATCGTATTTTATTTGAATTTCTGTAGCTTCCAGAATCTCTTCTTTTCTATTATTTATTTTTTCTATCTCATTTTTTAAAGCCGGAACAGCATCAGTAATGTTATCGAAATTTATTTGCGGACGAGTCAATAAATCTTTCAATCTAATACCTTGTCTTAAAGGGCTTGTACCTAATTTTTCTAAACACGGGTTTATGTATTCCGGTTTCAGGGAATAATTAGCGGTGAAATCAATGATTCTATTTATCTCTTCCTTTTTTTCTTTTAGTAATGCATAACGTTCTTCAGTAGCAAGTCCTATATTATATGCCTTTTCTGTGAGACGCATATCAGCATCATCCTGACGTAAAAGTATACGGTATTCTGCCCGGGATGTAAACATCCGGTAAGGTTCGTCTACGCCTTTAGTAACCAAATCGTCGATTAAAACGCCTATATACGCTTCATCCCGTTTTAATATAAATTCGTCCTGCGAATTATTTTTCAAATGAGCATTTATTCCGGCAATCAAACCTTGTCCGGCGGCTTCTTCATATCCCGTAGTACCATTGATTTGACCGGCAAAATAGAGGTTATCAATCCTTTTTGTTTCCAATGTATGTTTCAATTGTGTGGGATCAAAAAAATCATATTCTATTGCATAACCTGGGCGATATATATGAAGGTTACGAAAAGCCGGTATCTTTTTTAATGCATCAATCTGCGTATGGAGTGGGAGAGAAGATGAAAATCCATTTAAATAATATTCCTGGGTATTCTCTCCTTCGGGTTCCAAAAATAATTGATGAGCCGTTTTCTCCGCAAAAGTTACTATTTTTGTTTCTATACTTGGACAGTATCTCGGACCGATACTTTTAATCTGTCCATTATATAATGGAGAATCTGGTAATCCTTTTTCGAGGATAGCATGGACTTCTTCATTTGTATAAGTAATCCAGCAGCTTAACTGTTTCAGTGGTCTCGGGTGAAAATCCAGATAGGAAAATTTGTGAAAGTCGTCATCTCCCTGTTGTTCCTGCATCAGGCTAAAATCAACGCTTCTACCGTCAATCCTTACAGGTGTGCCTGTTTTCATCCTGTCAATAGTAAAACCGATTTCTTTTAATTGCTCGGTAATACCATAAGAAGCCGGTTCTGATATCCTTCCACCATGTATCTGCGTAGCTCCTATATGCATCAAACCGTTTAAAAAAGTACCGTTGGTAAGAATAACAGATTTGGCATAAAAATCTACATCCAGATTGGTCTTAACTCCCTTAATTACGTTTTTCTCGATTAAAAGACTGTTTACTGTATCTTGCCAGATGGATAAATTTTCAGTTTTATCGAGGATTTCCCTCCATTTGAGGATAAACTGTGCCCGGTCGCTCTGTGCCCGCGGACTCCACATGGCCGGGCCCTTAGATTTATTCAACATCCGGAATTGTATGGCAGTCATATCCGTAACAATACCCATCTGCCCGCCTAAAGCGTCGATCTCCCGTACAATCTGTCCTTTGGCAATTCCCCCGACAGCCGGATTACAGCTCATTTGGGCGATTTTATTCATATCCATTGTTATGAGGAGGGTTTTTGAACCTAGATTGGCAGCGGCTGCCGCAGCCTCACAGCCCGCATGACCTCCTCCCACAACAATTATATCGTATTTAAAATTCATTTTCTTCTTTTCAATTAGGATACAAATTTACTATTTTTACGGCATTTATAATTTCAAATAGTATTGTTATATACTTTTTATAAGCTCTATTAATAAAAATATAATTAAAAAATAGTATGGTTTTAGTTGAAGTTGCTTCAAATTCGGTTCATTCTGCTATCCAAGCGCAGAAAGGTGGTGCAAAACGCATAGAATTGTGTGGGAATTTAATGGAAGGAGGCACAACTCCCGCCAAATCACAAATAGAATTGACCAGGGAAAATGTGGATATCGCCCTCAATGTCATTATACGGCCCCGAGGCGGCGATTTTCTGTATGATGAGCTGGAATTGGAGTCTATGCGCAGGGATATCCGTTTATGCGGTGAAATCGGCTGTGACGGCGTTGTAATAGGTGTTTTAGATGCTTATGGTAATGTGGATATAGCAAAAAATAAAGAACTTGTGGAAATTGCGAAAGAATTAAATCTTTCAGTTACTTTTCATAGAGCTATCGACAGATCCAGAGATATATTTGAGGCTTTAGAAACGGTTATTGAGCTGGGTT
>DQAM01000260.1 GCA_003523545.1 Dysgonomonas sp. | reverse complement strand
TTGCCGGCTTCTACTTCGTCTGCTGTAATAATAGTAAACAAGGGGGGTGGATACCCTTCCTCATCGCGCCAGTAAGACTGGTTGGCTATATGTATCGGCTGATGCGAATCTACCGTAAGTGCAACATAATCTATACGGCTTCCGTATTCCTCCAAAAATGAGGCCATACGCCGCACATCACCGTCTGCTCCGTTTACAAACAATGCCCCTGAGGGCAGTGTAAAATCATTTTGAATATCGATGCCTAATATTGCAGTTCTCAGTTTCATGTTTACAATGTATATATGGATTTTGAAAACAAAAAGCTTTTTCCGGCTGCTTTCCCATTTATGACAGACGTAAAATAAAACAAAAAAAAGGATTAAAACAATATGCAGATTGTTTTATATGCTAAGAAAATAGAAATGAGTCCCGCACCTGAAAGGTTGTAGGGACTCATTTCTATTGTAGTTAATATATTTTCAGATTAAAAGTCTTCTCCGGTCAATTTCCAATCATTATCGAAGAAACCGGCGGCTTCCATTCCCTGCAAGCCGTCTTTCAGCATATCGGCACGGAAAATCATTAAATCCGGGAAACCGGTTATACCAGATATATAATTATTAGGCGATGTTGAACGCATCCCCGCATCTCCCGTTCCGGCAACCACTCCTACGGATGCAGTTTCGCTGTATGGATGAGGATAGATAAAATATGTACCCAGATCATCTCCGCCGAAACTACGCGCTCCGGCTGTAATTCCTGATTTACCAACCTGTACCGGGCAATCTTTAAGTAAAGCATTCCAGGCCCGGTTATTATCTTTATTTCCATATATAATCACATTCCTGTCAGCATATTTTGCGGTAGAATATTCTGTATCAGGTATCACATCTATCGATCCGTTTCCACGGTAATAGAAAGTTTCGGCATCGAAACGGGCTTTATTCTGATACCATTCATTTTCTCTGGCATTTCCTTTGGTTGCATACACAAATACTACATTGTTATCATACGCGTTTTTGAATCCGCCGTAACGGGCCGCATATTTATGCCGTTTATTTATCTCACCTTTTACAGCCCACAAACCGTTTTCCAATGCAAGAACAGCTTTTTTGGCAGAAGGTACCGGCAAATTTTGTCCGTTTATGCTTATGACCACCTGCGTAGAGGAAGGATTCAGAGCGGGAATATCGAAAACTATCATAGCTGCATTTTCCGCTTTTGCTACTTTGATAGAGTCGTCTTTTTGAGAAGCTATGATATGGGTGAACTCATAAGGTCTTACCTGTTGTTCCAATTCGATCCAATAATCTTTCGCCGAAATTGCAGGGGACGCTGTTTGAAAATCTATATCTTTTACATCTTTTTCAGCCGGAATAGAATGACGGGAGAAAAATTCGAAAATAGGAGGCCAGTCTACACTTTCGTCACCGAACCAGTGCTCTCCGCCCGGATATTCATAATAGCAAAAATCAGTATGGAATTTACCCAATGTTTCGCGCATGCGCCGTGCCTGGCTCGGAGAGACTACACTATCTGCATTCCCGTGGAAAATATATACGCCTGATTGCTGCAGGTTTTTAGCCATGGTGACTACACGTCCACCATTACCACCACGCCTGAATGCATCGTATGTTTTATGCTGGTCGTGCATCTGGTCTCCACGTCCTCTTCCGTATCCTGCAATGTCGGGATAACCGGCACAAGGAGCTATGGCTGCAAACTTATCCGGATAAGTAGTTCCTAAGAACCAGGTTCCGTGGCCACCCATAGAATGTCCGGTAAGATATATCCTTGACAAATCCGGCTTAAATACCTTCTTAGCTTCTTCCAAGACTTCGAGTCCGTCGATACGCCCCCACTCTTCCCAATTGAAGCCATAAGGACGGCGGTTTGTCGCCGCAACAATGTCTGTCCATTCTTTCGATTTGTAAGCACGTGCCTGATTACGCGCTTCTACTCCCGCACCATGAACCGTCAATACCATAGCTTTGGTTCCGCCTGCCGATTTGCGGATAGCCGGCGCAACGCTGTAATATTGTACACTGCCGTCTATACGGCTGACAAAAGTACGTTCGTGATGAACGGAAGGCAATACCTGACGCAGTTTTACCTCAGTCTGGTCTATAACCTTGCCCGATTTGTCCAATAATTCTATCTTAGCTGTTATATCGCCTGCCGTACCGGAATTTCCGACAGCCGGCAATTGATACTTCATTTTGCGGACCGTCATAGGCATGATGTCCTGCGTTTTGTAATCTGCAGTCTGTCCATCTGGCAAAGTGGCACGTATGGTTAAATCTTTAAGCGCTTTTTCAGTAGCATTCACTACCCGGATAGCCGCCCATTTAGCATCGTCCTCTCCTAATATAATGTCCGGAACGGTCATATCCCGTTTTGTAAACATGACGGCTTTATCCGGTTTTACGAGTTTGGAAGCTACTCTGCCGAACCTTCCCGGGGTATATACAAATTCATTCAATCCTTTTTTAAGCCTTATAGGTGTAAGTGTGTATCCGAAATCGTAATGGTCGCCTTCGTGAGGAAATCCGTTTACATATGTACGGGTACCGCCTGTTGTTTCCAGTAACGCTATCTGATCCTTGGGAGAATCATAAGCGGTATAAAGAAAAGCCGAGCGCAGTTCGGGACGCTTAAATAATCCGTTTTCATCAGCATCCATAGCCGTCCATGTCCATTGCGGAAGCATTTCCATGTCTTTCTCGCCTTTGCTTCGAGCAAGCCATTTGAGATAAGCATCCTCTACCTGCGATTCCATATTAGGATAAGAATAGTTGATAGCCTGTCCCGGTTTAGGAGATACAAACTTTCCTGAAGCATACAGCCATGCAATCATGTCCTGACCGTTGAAAAGGGTTCCCGGATTTGTACCTCCCGGTAATATATATCCCTTGTCGAAACGGTGGAAAACTTCGCCTTCATCTGTCTTTTCTATTTTCTCCTGCCCGAATATAGTAACTATATTCTGAGCCTCGATCTGCGGAATGGCAGGGACTGCAAGCAGCATCAGAGCTGCAACCCTTGCCGACATAATCATTTTTCTCATACTTATATTATCATTTTTCATGTATTCTGTCAATTCTCCTGCAAAGATAAAGCAGACAATTTTAATGAAAGACTAAGTTTGCAGAAAATGCTAACTATTTGTAAAGTTTTCCATTATTTTTTTTTTAATCTGCCTTACTATGACTTTTCATGAATTCAGGCTTTTTATATGAGTTACACACATTATATATATGTACTTCGAAATTCCGTAATGTATAACTTCTCTTCAGAAAAAGACATACTAAAAAAAGAGATGACAAAAAAAAATCTCATTTTATAAGTAATTTTTGCTTCATGTTAAAATAATTCCCCTTATATTTATGCAGTAAAATAAAGATGTAATAGCAAAAAACATCCGATTTTATTATATGAAGGGGTGGAAAAATTATACTTGATACTAATTTATCATTTTTATTTATAATCAATAGACACAGTCTATATGTTAAAATCCAAAAGGATTTAAACATGATATAGAAGTAATCTATTTCAAATAAACGGATTAGCTTAGATATATTTTTTTGGGATTTTTACTTAAAATGAGTATTATTGTGAAAAGAATGAAATCGCAAAAAAATTTATAAATAATAAAGCGTCACTTAGACGTAATAATCGAAAATCTTTTTATATATTTGCATCGTAAATCATAAAAAGATTTATTATTTGTTGCTCAGGTAAACACCCTCTAATTCTTTTATAAGATCCTTTTTTTGTTGTTGTTTTCGGATCTTTTAAAATTTAAGTCCTGACACATAGAAGGCACTTATCCGCGAAGGATAGGTGCCTTTTCCTTTATAACAATCTGATTAATAATTATCTTCTCAACAGGTCTGTGATAAGCAACGGATTATCTGCCCGCATCTCATCTACCAGTTTTTTAACTTCATCGGTTGTCGGATTTTTTTTGAGGCGCTCCAGCTCACTGGAAGTTATACCTACTATCTGCAGAAAAGAAACTTCCCCATGGGGAGTATCTATCTTTCCCAGCTCAGGGTCCAGTGCAAAAACGAGTCCTACTATATCAACAGGATTTTTTGTTTCAGTTCGGATCGGGCCGTTAGCCGGAACAAAATGATATTCTTCGAACCACCGCTGGCTCTCGTATACATAACGGGCCAGATTATTCATAACCTCAACCACCCATACAGGATCATCGTCATCTTCTTCGAATGGCTTGAGGCGGAATGTAAACTCAAAGCCCCATTTGCTGAATTCTCCTCCCGCAGCTTCTTCGTTATAATAAAGCTCAGACATGCCATAACTGACAAAATGCCTGTGGAATTCCTGTTTATCCGAATCATATATACTCGTACCGTCGATCGGATCCTGGCCTCCCAACACATAATGCAATGGCGGGGCATAATGACGGGGCTGCTGGGAAGGATATATTTGATCTACCTTTTCATCTATCGAAAGCCATCCTACGGCATCCTCTTCATCGAAACGTTCTTTATATTCTTTCTTCGTTATCATATGTTTAAGTAATGTATATGAGATTGTTTAATCTGAACAAAGATACATCTTTTACACAAATAGAAACCGGATAAAGACTCGATATCTTTATCCGGCAGGCAATTAATTGAGTAAACATAAACTATGAAATAGTCTGTTATTCATTTATGGTGAGCAGATCCCCTTCACCAGTGTATAGATACATAGTTAAATAAGGATTATCTTTCCATTGTTTTTTATCAACATCCCATTCGGCATATTCCAGCGCATCCATTTTGCCGGATAGATCATAATGATACACATATTTCAGCTGTGCCGTCCATCCTTCCTTTACATTCCACTTGTAGATAGTTTTTTCAACAGCTTTGCCTTCATCCGAATATTTTACCACATACTTTGCAAGCGGTACAAGATTGGCATCATCTTCTCCCCTGTAAACTTCGGTTGCAACTGTATTATCGACATCGCTCTTTTCTGTTTTTTTGTATATTCTGGGATTAACTGCAAAAGCACTTCCTACTGTTCCCACAAAAAACATCCCTGCTAATACTGTACTGATTATTTTTGCTTTCATGACTTTGTTGTTTTTAATATTATTTGCTAATAAGACATTTTGACGAATGATTCCGTTACATCTAAATGGTCCTTTTTCTCATAATTATTTTTTGATATAACCCTGCAATGCCTTTACATAAAGATCGAATGCCGAAACTCCTTTTTGAGTTATTTTACATACAGTACGAGGCTTTTTCCCATCTATAAATTTATTCACACTAATATATCCCGCCTCGTTTAACTTGTCTATCTGCACACTCAGGTTTCCGGCAGTTGCCCCGGTTTTTTCTTTAATGAAGACAAAATCTGCTTCATCGACCGACAACAGCAACGACAT
>DQAM01000258.1 GCA_003523545.1 Dysgonomonas sp. | reverse complement strand
ATATATTCTATACCCGATTTGTGTTCGAGAATTTCGCCTTCAAGAACTACTTTATCTCCATCCGGCAAGGGAAATTTGAGGAAAGAACCTTTCAAACCGACTTTTTCCACACCGCCCTGCGCTAGGACTTCTTTGCTTTCCATATCGAAAAGCTTATATTTAATAGACGAGCTGCCACAATTTAATACTAATATTTTCATAATGTCTTTCTCTTCCGGTTAAATTAAATTATTAGGACCGATACGTTTTCCATTATCATCGTAGATATAAAAACCACGTCCTTTGTTTACTCCTAACTGCCGTGAATGATATAACCTCCACAAGATAGGCGCGGCTTTGTATTTGCGGTCGCCAAATTCGTGGAACATATCTTCCATCAGCATAACAATCTTTTCTATTCCCAGAAGATCCGCTAATTCAAATATCCCGTACCGCTGCCCGTAGATAATAGTAAACTCTTTATCTATATTCTCCATCGTCGCCAGATTTTCCATCAAAGCGTGACAAGCCTCATTGAGCATCACCACAAGCAGGCGCATGCTGATAAATCCGCTGCTCTCCTTTACTTCGACCGGATAAAATTTCAGCAGATTACACAAACGGACTATTTTGTTTACCACTTCGTCTGAAGTGAAAGGCCCCTTTGCATATTCCAATAAACGGGCATCGCTGTGAGGCATCGGAAAGTGCATGCTAATGCAGCGTTCTTTATGTTCGAGGTCACTGGTAAGTTCACTTATTATGACAGTAGTAGCATTCGTAGCAATGATGGCATCCGGATCCAGAACCTCTTCAAGATTCTTAAATACTTCCTTACGCATCTCTGTACTTCTTTCGCCGGTAGCTTCGTACCGGATACATTCGATTACGAAATCGCAGCCTTTCAGGTCGTTATAATCAAGCGATCCTGTTATACGCCCCATGGTAGCTCTTTTTTCATTCTGAGTCAACCCCCAGTTCTCAATCTTAGTATCCAGATTGTATCCTATCCAGTTCAACGCCTGATCAATCTTTTCTTCTGATATTTCAATGAATACCACTTCCATTCCCGATTGCGCGGCAAGATTTACGATATTGCGGCCATCCCGCCCACAACCGACAACTCCTATTTTGGAGAACAAGGCTTTATTTTTATTTCTTTTGCTTAAGCCGAACGATTCGATCGGTTCTTTAATTTCTGCCATATCTTATTTCTTTTTAATTCTTCTTCTTTGCTCCAATCGCTTGATTAGCGGCAATTGCAACCATTTTATAAATGTCATCCACCGAACAGCCGCGCGACAAATCATTTACCGGAGCTGCCATTCCCTGCAAAATAGGGCCGACTGCTTCTGCTCCTGCCAGACGCTGGACGAGCTTATAACCTATATTCCCGGCTTCCAGTGTCGGGAATACAAGAACATTCGCCTTACCCGCAACAGCACTTCCCGGAGCTTTCTGATTTCCTACCGAGGGCACCAATGCCGCATCTGCCTGTAACTCACCATCTATATTAAGACCGGGTGCTAATTCTTTAGCTATACGTGTGGCTTCTACTACTTTGTCTACCATCGGGTCTTTAGCACTTCCCTTTGTTGAGAAACTCAGCATAGCTACTCTCGGTTCTTCACCCACTAAGGCTTGGGCTGTCTGAGCAGAAGCCACTGCTATTTCACCCAGCTGTGATGCAGTAGGATTGGGAGTAACCGCACAATCAGCAAAAACCAGAATTCCGTTAGGAACATACTGGTTATTTTCTACAAACATCAAAAATGCACCTGACACTACGCTTATGCCGGGAGAGGTTTTTATTATCTGCAAGGCAGGACGCAATACATCTCCGGTCGTATTTTCCGCTCCGGCTATTTCTCCGTCCGCGTCTCCGTTCTTTATCATCAGACAAGCCCAATATAAAGGATTTTCAACCAGAACCTCTGCTTGTTCCAAAGATAGACCTTTGTTTTTCCTCAATTCATGCAAAAGCCGTGCATATTCTTGCTTTTTCTCACCTTCTTTAGGATCTATAATCGCCGCATTGGAGATATTAACCAAATTCATATCGGCAGCCAGCTGCTTTATCCGGGCTGGATCTCCTAACAAAATAATCTCTGCAACACCGTCTGCAATCAATCGGTCCGCAGCCTTCAATGTTCTTACCTCCGTTCCTTCCGGCAATACTATCCGCTGTTTATCAGCCTTTGCCCGTGCAATAATCTGATTAATTAAATCCATTTTATATTATTTCTTATTGATTTTGATTAACTTAATATTTAAAATCTGTGCTGATTTCAAACTCCATCTTTTAAACGACAAATATAATAATTTGCAAGGTGGAGTTTGCAATTTTTAATAAAAAAATACATTCTATTTGATATTTTATGAATGACAACCTGTCAATAAGTGATTGATAGGAGCAAAAATAGAATTAATCAGAATGTGTTTACACCAATTAAAAGTTTCTCATAATATATCATATATAGCAATCATATGGCATATTGTTCCCGCCATAACAAACAGATGGAAAACCGTATGCATATATTCTTTTTTCGTCCACGAATAGAACAAAGCTCCGGAAATGTAAAAAATACCGCCGGCTATCAACCAATACAAAGCACTTATCCGGCCTTCGGAAGAAAGAATATCTATGAGGGGCTTAAAAGCTGTCAAAATGACAGAACCCATTATTACAAAACATATAGTTTCGAGATGACTATGGGTTTTCAATTTGCGGAAACTCAGTATAGTACCACTTATAGCAGCCAGCCAGCTGAATGAAAAAAGAGACCATCCCCATGCTCCTG
>DQAM01000192.1 GCA_003523545.1 Dysgonomonas sp. | reverse complement strand
GAACCGAAACTTTAAACCAATGTTTTCCGGTAAGTATCGGCATACGGTCTGACAATCTCATCGAATCCACTTTATATCCATCGAAGATATATATGACAGTATCATTCAAAGGCATATTCGGAGATCCGGAAATCCTGGCTGTAGGGAATGATTTATTAAATAGGGCAGCGTCCCGCGTTCCTTCGGGTAAATTTCCAACAATAGAAGATTTAAGTGTAAAAGTATCAGTCTCTTCCATCAATGCATTCCATATCTTAACAGAGTAAGCAGATAATCCTGATCCTCCCTCATCTGTAAATCGGGCTCTGAATGGACAGATTGAGTCCGTCATAATAATTGTATCTCGGCTCGGATGAATTATTTCGACAGTAGGCGCAGTAATATCGCTGCTATATTCGTCTTTAGCACAACCAATAAAAATTTAAAACCCAATTAATGTAGTAATCAGAAATACTAAAATATTCCTTATCATCTATAATTTATTTTAGATTCCAAATATAAATAAAAACAACTAACAGCAACAAACTATTTATTTGAATTTTCAGCTTGACAGACTTCTTTTTAGTTCTTGAACTGCTTCTTTGATGCTTTCTGAATCTTTCAATAAGGTAATAAATTTACTTCCGATAATTGCGCCGCTCGAATTCTCCTGTGCCGCCTCTAAAGTAGCTTTATTGGATATACCGAATCCTATTAATCGCGGGTTTCGGAGATTCATACCATTTATCTTCTTGAAATAAGCTTGTTTTTGTTCATTAAAACTTTTTTGTGCACCGGTTGTAGCAGCCGAGGAAACCATATAGATAAAACCATCCGTATTATCATCAATCAAACGGATACGCTCGTCCGATGTTTCAGGAGTGATGAGCATGATAACCTTTATATCGTATTTTTCGGCAACAGATTTATACTCTTTCATGTAATCATCGAAAGGTAAATCCGGAATAATTATTCCATCCAAACCTATTTCCTTACATTTTTTGCAGAAATTCTCAAAACCATATTGCATAATCGGATTCAGATATCCCATCATTATCAATGGGATGCGTACATCTTTACGGATATCTGCTAATTGTTCGAATAGTTTATTTAATGTCATCCCATTTTTTAGGGCTATAGTTCCGCTTTCCTGAATGGTCGGACCATCTGCCATCGGGTCAGAAAATGGAATTCCGATTTCAATAGAATCGATACCGTTTTTCTCTAATTCTTTAATTATATCTACTGTATCATACAAATGTGGAAAACCTGCTGTAAAATAGATAGACAATATATTCTTCTGTTTCTTCTCAAAAAGCTCTTTTATTCTGTTCATGATTCGATTTCTTTTATAAATCTGTTCAACAATTCTATATTTTTTAATCCGGGTTCTAATTCAAACCTACTATTTAAATCTAATCCTACTATTCTAATATTCCCTAATTTCCTTATTAATAAAGCATCTTCGGCTGATATACCTCCACTCAGAAAGAAAAGCGTAGCACCTTTGTACTCATGCAAAATCTTCCAATCGAACTTTTGTCCCGAACCTCCATATTGAGGTGTTTTTGTATCGAACAAGAAATAATCTACTATGTTTTCATATTGGTGCGTTTCTCTAAAGTCAGATGGATCCGCTATGCTGAATGCTTTAATTATATAAACTGATGGATAAGCTATCTTTAAATCTCTGCAATATTGTGCGCTTTCGATTCCATGCAATTGCACATAATTTAAACCATATTTCACAATAGCTTCCTTTACTTTTTCTTGTTCCTCGTTAACAAAAACCCCTACTCTTCCGATATTTTCGGGTAAAATATCCAAATCTTTTGGATTCAAATTTTCTATATATCGTGGTGACTTGGGATAAAAAATCAGCCCCATCAAATCGATTGGTAAACGTGATAATTCTCTTATATTATCGGGGTTTTTCATCCCGCAAACTTTAATTTTCATTATTCAAGTTCTTTAATGAAATCAGCCAAAGCCTGTCCCGGATTATTAGTTTTCATAAAATTCTCTCCCATTAAAAATCCTCTAAATCCTGCCTGACGTAAGTCTCTCACGGTTTGAGGGTCTGAAATCCCGCTTTCGGATATCTTCAAAAATTCAGATGGAATTTTCTCACCTAAATCAAAAGAAACCTGCACGTCCGTTACGAAAGTTCCCAGATTACGGTTATTGATTCCGACAACATCTACATATTCATTTATATGCTCTAACTCATTCTCATTATGTATTTCGAGCAAAACATCCAGCCCAAATTCTTTCGATTTCATCGCTAAAACTTTTGTCTGCGAGACACTTAATGCTGATGAAATTAAGAGAATAGCACTTGCTCCATACATCGCTGCCTGATAGAGTTGATATTCGTCAATCATAAAATCTTTACGAAGAAGAGGTGTTTGAGTCAAAGAACGGGCTTCCTTTAAATCATCCAAACTTCCCCCAAAGAATTCTATATCGGTGAGAACAGAGATTGCACTTGCTCCTGATTGTGAGTATACAGGCACTACATCCTCCACTCTAGCATTCTCAAATATATATCCTTTTGAAGGTGATTTCCTTTTAAATTCGGCTATAATTCCAGTAGAAGAGTCAGCTAATGATTCTTTAAATGATTTTGGCCGGACCCGTGAATCGGTTATAATACGCAGCATCGTATCGATACTCATTTTTTTCTTCTGCTTCTCAACCTCTATACGTTTATTGGCAATAATTTTATCCAATATATTTTCCATCGATTTACTTCTTATTTGTTCTGAATACTTTAATAAACGATACTAAAACGACAATAGCAATACCGAATACTCCTATCAACGCATATGAATAGCGTAAATTGGTAGCACTCGAAATGTACCCGATGAGCGGAGGCCCCATCAGGAAGCCGAGGAAACTCACACTGGACACTATCGTTAATGCTATGCTGGTTGGTATTTTAGTTTTTTCTCCCGCAACGCTATATATAGTAGGTACAATACCTGCCGTCCCGAAACCGATAATCATAAATGCAATAATTGTCGTAATAAAGTGTGGAAAAGCTACAGCACTGAAAAGGCCTGTCGCAATAAGAACTCCTCCTGCTTGTAGTACACGTTTCCTACCCCATCGCTGCGTTGCCCTGTCGATAAGGAAACGTCCCGATGCCATAGTCACCATATAAGCAGCCAATCCCAGCGGAGCAATATTCTTGGAAGTACCCACCACATCAATCAGGTATAATCCGCTCCAGTCTGCCATAGCACCTTCTGCAGCCATTCCGCAAAATGCGACAATACCTAATAAAAATAAAAAACTTTCGGGTTTATTTCTTTTCTTTTTCTCGGTAAGAGCAGGATCTTTTTCTTTCTTGAGGTCGGGCTGCATGTATCTTTTATTGATAATCAATGTTATGATAACTAACATCCCTATAATTGCAAAATGATACGTCGGTTTAATACCTAAAGTAGACATCAGCAGACCGATGGCAGCACCTGTAAGACCGGCCAGACTCCATCCTCCGTGAAAAGAAGCCATAATAGGTTTATTATACATATTTTCCAATGCCACCGCCTGCGTATTGACTGAAATATTAGTAAAATTCCCGAAAAAACCGAATATAATCAGACTGATAATCAATGTATATTCACTTACAGACAAACCTATAAACAATAAGGCAATCACATATCCGACCAAAGCAATAGGATAAATTTTTCTGCTTCCCACTCGCGAAACGATTATGCCAGAAAGCGTCATACCACAGATTTGCCCTACGGGAATCATCAAAAGAATGGTTCCCCATGCTGCATCTCCCAGATTCAGCGCAATTTTTATATCGGGAATACGGCTTGCCCAACTCGAAAAACAAATACCTGTACAGAAGTACAAGAAAAATATAGCCAGCCTGATGCGTTTAAGCGAAAATTGATTGCTGTTAGTATCCATTTCTATTTCTTTATCCCTTCCAAAGCAAATATCATCGGCAGCTTATCTCCTACCGATTTTATCCTGTATACATCTTCTTCTACCTTAACCATATCCTTAAAACAGTTGTAAGGAGAATAATCATATTCATTAAATGATTTTATTTCAACACCTTCCCTTATCAGGTTGTTCAAAATTTCACTTATACTATGGTTCCACGAAACAGTTTGGTAAGTTATAGAAGCATCCCTGTCGGCATAAGTTCCCGACATCTCTTCTACAATCGTTTCCGTATTGAAATAACTATACTGAATCCTTGTAAAATCTTCGTCGAATATCCACGCCAAAGGATGAAACTCTACAAATATTAAACGTCCTTCCGGTTTCAGGTAACGCGACACTATCTTCGCCCACATCTCCAAATCGGGCAACCACCCGATTACACCATAACTTGTAAAGACAATATCAAACTTTTCATCGAGATAATCGGGCAAATCGTAAATATCACAACATATAAAATCCGCATCTGCACCTGTCATCTCAGCAAACTCTTTAGCTTTTTCAATAGCTGTATCGGATAAATCTACGCCTGTAACCTGCGCACCCATCCGTGCCAAGGAAATTGAATCCTGCCCGAAATGACATTGCAAATGCAGAACAGATTTACTTTTAATATCACCCAGCATATCCAGTTCTATTTGCTTTAAGGTATTCTTTCCCTTTAGGAATGCGTCATTATCATAAAATTCCGAATCGATATGAAAAGTAGTCTTGCGATTCCATGCATTTCGGTTTACTT
>DQAM01000113.1:5261-7760 GCA_003523545.1 Dysgonomonas sp. | reverse complement strand
AAAAAGCAACATTTTAGTATTTCAATTTTATTTCTGACCTCACAAATAAAATACTTATCGACACATACTTCTTCTACATAATTACTTTTTGTGTCAGTTTAAATTTACTCATCACCCATACCAAAACGTATGACATGGCATAAGCAAAACAAGCTATTATCGGTATTTGAATTGCTGCCGGAACAGGCAATACCGGATGAAGCAAATCGTAAGCCACCTGTACAAAAAAGAAGTGGCATAAAAATACGCCAAAAGCTAAAGGCGCCATTTTACGCAGAAACGCCGAATCTTTTATTTTTATATTTTGAATAATGATGAATACCGAGAAAGTCATCAGAAATACATTAATTCCCGAGAAATACCAGAATATTTCAAGATAAGCGTAATTATCTATGTAATATTTCTGGATTACCAGGAAGCCTATAGCTGTAATCGCATATCCTAACAAGAATAATGGAATGGAAACAGAGAATATTTTTTTCCAGCCCCAGTTCAACGGGAAACGCACCAGATAATGAGCCAGCAGAATATAACCTAAAAATCCCGACATGTAATAGAAGGTTCCGTACGGATTCCAATCACACACTCCAAGAATACCCATATTTCCGTAATTCCCTGAAAAACCCAAATATGGAGCTATCATTTGGATATAAGGCAAGAATAAAGAGACAAACCATATCTTCAATACGAGTTTTATGTCTTTCTGCGAAGCCTGCATCAGCCATACATTTACAATGGGTATAGCCAGATACAAACCAATCAGCATATATAAATACCAGAGGACAGTAGTATCGTAATTAAAATTGAAAATGAAAGTATATAATTTAGGAAGAGTTGCTTGCAGACTATGCTCTTCGATGGATATACCCGGGTTTTCGGTTGTCGCTCCAAAATAGAAATACAGGAAATAAAAAATAGGTAGTGCGATAGACCAGAATATAAGGGGAATAATAATACGCTTTATTCTTTTTTTATAAAAGGCACCCAATTCGAGCTTGACCGGAAACATCAAAACTCCCGTCATCATTACAAACAGTGGAACACAAGGGCGGAGAAAGCTTCCCCATAAGGCCCCGGAAAGGAATTCTCCATAATTGTCGTTAAACTGCCCTACAAAAGGGTCGCAACTATGGGCCAATACTACAAGGAAACAGGCAATTACCCGCAATAAATCGATCCAGCCGATATAATTCTCTTTCGTCTTCGTCATGTTTCTGATAAAATTTAAGATCAATATGTTTATTTCTGATTAATTATCTGAATCGTGCTGCAGGCAATTAATGCGGCAGTCTCGGTACGCAGCCTGCTGTTTCCGAGGCTTATAGCCTCAAAGCCGTTTCCAACCGCTTCTTCTACTTCTTGCTCACTAAAATCTCCTTCGGGACCGATAAGTATCAATACGTTTTCGCCGGGTTTATATACTTCTTTCAGAAGCTTTTTCTCAGACGGGTAACAATGTGCTATGAATTTCTGTCCGTCGAAAGGTTTCTTTACAAAATCAGAAAAAGGAGTCATCGCATCCAATTGCGGTAAAAATGCTTTTTGAGACTGTTTCATGGCAGATACAAGTATCTTCTCTATCCGGGCAGGCTTTATTTCTTTCCGTTCAGAATACCGGCAGAGTAAGGGGGTAATACGGTCTATACCTATTTCCGTTGCTTTTTCGGTAAACCACTCTACCCTATCTATATTTTTTGTGGGAGCAAATGCTATGTGAAGTAGATTCGGCCAGGGTTTCGGTTCATCGATAACTGAGGTTATTTCTATACCGCAGTGTTTGGGATTAGGTATGGTGATAACAGCATCGTAAAAATGCCCCTTACCATCTGCTATCAATATTTCATCATTTTGTTTTTTACGTAAAACACGTATGCAATGAGAAGATTCGTCTTCAGGTAAAGTATTAGTTTCAAGGATATCGGGGGCATAAAAGATGACTTTTTCCATGAACGATATTACTTCAGTCCTTATGCCTTTTATCCAGTTCCTGCTTCAACATAGAAGCCAGTTCGTAATCTTCCTGCGTAATGGCGTCCCTGAGCATGGCTTTTAATTCCTCTTCACTCAGCATGGAATAGGTATCCAGATATTCGGTAGAATCATTTCCTTTGATGAAATCCCTTTCGTCTATGTCTTCTTCCGAGGTGTTGAAAACAACAGATAATTCCCGCATGATTTTTTCGGTAGTATAGATTTGTGATTTTGTACGTAAGGCTATACCAATCGCATCCGAAGTGCGGGAATCGATAGATACCACAACTTCCCCCTGCTTTAATATCAGTTGCGAATAAAAAACTCCGTTCTGATATTTATAGATAAATACTTCCTGCAATTCGATACCGAAATCCGACATGAAAGTTTTAAACAAATCGTGCGTAAGCGGGCGGGGTGGTTCTGTGTTCTGCAAAATAAATGCTATAGACTGGGCTTCGGGCGCACCGACAACTATCATTAAGCGCCTCATCCCCCCTTCCTCGGCCAAAACAAGTCCGTATGTTC
>DQAM01000113.1:2953-5094 GCA_003523545.1 Dysgonomonas sp. | reverse complement strand
GACTGTGTTTGATTGAAAGAGAATCCCAAAACCGACAATCTTACTTTCTTTTCTTTCATCAAAAAATATTTACCGGAATATTACGATTCAAAAATAATGTTTTTTTACTGGAGATATTATATTTCCGCGATATTTTAACCAACATATTAATAAAAAAGGTAAAATCACAAAAAAATAAAACTTTATATTTGTATTATAAAACGGAAGGCAATAACAAAAAGTAATTTATCGAGAGAATTTATTTTGCAGGTTATCCTTAAATAATTAATAAGAGAAATGAAGGATTCGTACAAAGAGGTGCTGAAATATGGTATGGTAGGTGTGGTCGGACTGGGTGTCGAGTGGATATCCTTTTTTATCCTCAGCGATGTATTTCATGTTAATTATATAATTTCGCATGTACTTAGCTCTGTACTGGCTATAACAAACAATTTTCTGCTCAACAGCCATTTTACCTTTAAAGCAACGGATAAAATATGGAAAAGGGCAGTTTCTTTTTACGGAGTCGCCGCCATAGGGATTGTTATAAGTACAACTTTACTTCCTATATTTGTAAAATTGATCAATACATCCCTCATATACGTTGATATAAGTATAAGCCAGAAAATGATACAGAACATAGGTAAGCTGGGGGCTACCGGAGTAGTGGTGATCATTCAGTTTTTCTGGAACAAGTACATAACATTCAAGAAAAAATTACCCGAAAGTAATTCATAAAGTAATCGGAAATGACATTTAAAGATAAACATATAGTATTGGGAATAACCGGGAGTATCGCTGCCTATAAGGCCGCTTCCCTGGCACGTTTGTTTGTGAAGGAAGGTGCTGAAGTCCAGATAATAATGACACCCGCCGGCAAGGAGTTTATTACTCCTGTAACACTCTCCGCTCTGACGGGTAAACCTGTGGTAAGCGAATTTTTCGGAGCCAATGACGGTACCTGGCACAGCCACGTCGATCTCGGTTTATGGGCTGACTTCATGATCATCGCACCTGCCACGGCATCCACTTTAGGAAAGATGGCAAACGGCATCGCTGATAATATGCTCGTAACGACTTATATGTCGATGAAAGCACCTGTTTTTATTGCTCCGGCTATGGACTTGGATATGTTTGCACATCCTTCGACTACAAGGAATATCTCTTTATTGCAATCGTACGGGAATCATATCATAGAACCTGCTTCGGGCGAACTGGCAAGCCATCTTATCGGAAAAGGGAGGATGGAAGAGCCCGAAAAAATTGCAGAGTACATCAGAGAGTTTTTCGAGAATCAGGAAACGCTCTCAAAAAAAAAAGTCCTCGTAACGGCTGGACCGACGTATGAGAAAATAGACCCTGTCCGTTTCATCGGCAATTATTCATCCGGGAAAATGGGTTTTTCTCTGGCTGAGGAGTGTGCCGCAAGAGGGGCAGAGGTAATTCTTATTTCCGGGCCTGTATCGTTGAGGACGATTCATCCCAATATAAGACGTATAGATGTAGAATCGGCAGAACAGATGTATGAGGCTGCTATTTATGAGTTCCCGGATACAGACGCAGCCATATTATGTGCTGCTGTTGCAGATTATCGCCCGGTGACTCAATCGGATCAAAAGATAAAACGATCTGACGATAAAGATTTAACCATCGAATTAACACCCAATAAAGATATTGCGGCCGCATTAGGCAGGATAAAAAAAGAGAATCAGATGCTTATTGGTTTTGCGCTGGAAACAAATGACGAAGAGCAAAACGCATTAAAAAAAATACAAAAGAAAAATTTAGATTACATAGTCCTGAACTCCCTGAATGATGCAGGAGCGGGATTCCGTTACGATACCAATAAAATAGCCATTATTGACAAGAACGGTAATCGTAAAGATTTTGAATTAAAAGATAAAAAAGTTGTTGCCCGGGACATTATTGATGAAACATTGGGCAAAAGGGATAAATTATGAAAAAGGTATTTTTAGGTTTATTTTTATCAGTATTCGTAAACGTATTTTCGCAGGATTACAGAAGTCCGCTCGACATACCACTACAATTAAGCGCTAATTTCGGAGAATTGCGCAACAATCATTTCCATTCGGGTATAGATATGAAGACCCAGCAGGTAATAAACAAGCCTGTATACAGTATTGCCGATGGTTTTATATCCT
>DQAM01000113.1:0-2807 GCA_003523545.1 Dysgonomonas sp. | reverse complement strand
GTTTTATATCCCGTATATCCGTTTCTCCGGGAGGATATGGGCTGGCTCTGTACATAGATCATCCGGCTACCGGCCATACAAGCGTATACGGTCATTTGGAATCTTTCAGTCCTAAAATTGCCGAATATGTAAAACAAAAACAATACGAACAGGAAAGTTTCCGTGTCAATCTGACTTTAGACCCGTCCGTTCTCCCTGTAAAAAAAGGCGAAAGAGTTGCTAATTCAGGAAATACGGGAGGTTCCGGAGGGCCTCATCTACATTTTGAGATAAGGGATACAAAATCCGAAGAACCTTTGGATGCTTTGGAATATTATAAAAAAATGATTACCGATACCCGTCCGCCGGAAATCAGGGGAATCGCAGCCTATCCTGTTCCGGGCAGAGGAGTAGTAAACGGCTCTATCGTACCTTTGCGCCAATCGGTTTCACTGCTTAAAAACGGGACTTACTCCGACCCTTCTCAAAGTATAGAAGCCTGGGGATGGATAGGTTTAGGGATTAAGGCCTACGACCGGATGGATGGAGCAGCCAATATCTATGGAGTTAGAAAGATTACCATGTCGGTAGATGGGAAAGAGTTATTCGGATACGATATGAATAGATTCGGTTTTGATGAAACACGTATGCTCAATACTTTCACGGACTTCGCCGACTGGAGGCTGAATAAGTCTTTCTTTATGAAATCATTCATCGAGCCGGGAAACACTCTTCGACTTTACCGTTCGGAAAACGACGGCTATATCGACATCAATGAAGAACGGCCGTATAATATTAGTTATACATTAGAAGATTTATACGGAAATACTACGACTTACAAATTTACCGTTACTGGTAAAAAACAGGAAATAAAAATACCGTCGGGATGCTCACTGGTAATGGTCTGGAATGACGACAACCGGTATATAAGTGACCCATTCCGGCTGATTATCCCCAAAGGAAACCTGTATAACGATATCTGCTTTACGCTTTCGCAAAAGAAATCGACCGGATATTATTCCGATGTATTTACGGTGAACAATGAACCTGTACCCATCCATAAATCAGGGGAAATAAGTATAAAACTCAATAACGACCCTTTGACGGACAAGAAACAATACGGAATCATCCAGATTAATGGTAAAAAGATATCGTGGATGGGAGGAGTATGGCGTAATGGATACATCACAGCCCCCATAAGGGAGTTAGGTGTAATACTGGCTGTATATGCCGATACTATTCCTCCTGTGATTGCACCTGTAACCGTCAACAGGAAAGTAAAAGGCAAGACACAAAAAATACCTGAATCGCAGAAAGACCGCATCAGACTGAGGGTAAGTGATAACCTCAGCGGTATCGCGTCATTCCGGGGAGAAGTGGACGGTCAGTTTGTATTATTCGAGCATGATGTAAAATCAAATATATATACTTACCGGTACGATGCTTCTCGAATCGGTACCGGCAAGACTCATAATTTAGTATTTACCGCTATTGACGGTTGTGGAAACAAATCCGAATATACAACCCGGTTTGAATTTTAAACTGTATCAAAGATTTATCTTGACCGAATCGGCGTATTCTTTCTTAACTTGACGGGGAGAATAAATGTACAGAATGTTCCCGATAGGATCATTTATGGAAAATGACCTGTCCCCCCAGTCGTGGTCTTCAATAGGAGCAACGGCCTTTAAGCCGGTTTTAACGATTAACTTTTCATATACAGCGTCTACATCTTCATAGTAAAAATTTAGAGTAACACCGCCCCCGTAATAGGGTTCGTTATCCTGGGGTTCCATGAAGTTCAATGTAATCATCCGTTCCTTATTAAAAAGGATAGTTACATACCAACTATGGTCGAATACGACTTCTGCATCGAAATATTTTACGTAAAAGTCTTTACATTCCTGTATTTTGTCTGTATGGAAACAAACTGATAAATCTTGTAGTGTCATAATAAGTTATTTTTTAATAATTCAGGCTCAAAATTATTGGATTTCAAAATTGTAGTATTGTAAAAATCGGACATTATTTCCCAAATCCACTTCGGAGGGCTTCATTCCTGTATATGCCTTGAAATTCTTTATGAAATGAGACTGGTCGAAATATCCGTCATAATTGGATTTATCAGTTTTTATTAATTCCAGGGATTTATTAAAGCGGATTATTTTAGCGTAGTCTTTCGGGCCTACACCTATCAGTTCGTTTGTTTTCCTCTGTATTTGTCTTGGGCTTAAACCAACGCATTCCGAAAGAGTTTCAATTGAAATAGTTCCCGACGTAACATCTATTAATCTAAACATGGAATGCAGTCGTTTGTCGATATTCTCCGGCTTAATTAAAGACAGGTATATTTTATCGAAATATTCCTTTAGGAGATGAAAAGAGGAAGTGCTATTATCTTCTACAAAGCCCTTATTCAGATTCCAGTCTTTTATATCCGCCTCTATAAAACTATCCAGTAATTCTTTCAGCCGGATATTCAATAAACCAGCCAAAGCCTGCGGGCGAAATCGGATACCAAAAGTATCGCACCGGGAATAATTTACAGTCAGCATTTTACTCCAGACTCCTGTCATTTTAATTCTCTCTATACAGCCGTTTTTCATAGTAAGCAACAGGTCAAAATATCCATCGGGCATAATATCGAAAGGTTGGATAAAATCCGAATCGTAACTGAAATACCAATAAGTCTTGATATAATCCTTTAACAACGGATGAGGCGGAAATTCCTGATAAAACATTTTTATATATTTAAAACACTGATTATGTATATATGTAGAAGCCGTATACATTATTATGGCATGCATACGACCTTGATCGGAAGAGCG
>DQAM01000106.1 GCA_003523545.1 Dysgonomonas sp. | reverse complement strand
CGCTCTTCCGATCTAAAGGATCTTTTTGAGAATGTAGCCGTCGGTAATAAAACGCTTATCGATACACTGGAAGATATAGAAATGCCTGTTTCTGCCGCTAATCCGATGAATATTGCAATCGTGGGAATGGAATGTATATTCCCGGATGCAAAGAATAAGGAGGAATACTGGAGAAATCTTTTTGTAGGCAAAAATACAATTACAGAAGTTCCGGATACAAGATGGAACAAAGATTTATTTTATAAAGCAGAAGGACGGGATACAGATTATACTAATTCGAAGTGGGGCGGATTTATCCCTACAATAGACTTCGACCCATTGGAGTTCGGTATAACTCCGCAATCACTGGCATCTATCGAGCCGGTGCAGTTGTTAAGCCTTTATGTGGCTAAACGGGCTTTGGAAGACGCCGGATATTCAAACCTCTCCGATATGGATTTGGACAATACATCGGTATTCTTTGGAGCGGAAGGCGCTACCGAATTAGCATCGACATATGGAATCAGGTCAGGTATTATGCAATTGTTCGGGACGATTCCCGAAGAGATGCAGGAAATGCTGCCGAAGCTTACAGAAGACTCTTTTCCGGGAGTATTGTCGAATGTTATAGCAGGGCGTATTGCCAACCGCCTCAATTTGGGAGGGCGTAATTATACCGTCGATGCGGCATGTGCATCTTCGCTGGCAGCTATGGATGTGGCTTGTCAGGAATTAGTGGCTGACCGTTCCGATATGGTAATTGTCGGAGGTGCAGATTTCCACAATGGTATCAACGACTTCCTGATGTTTTCTTCTACATATGCATTATCAAAGAAAGGCTGTTCGGCTTCTTTTTCTGCCGATGCCGATGGTATCGTATTGGGAGAAGGAATCGGAGTGCTTATTTTGAAAAGGCTTGAAGACGCAGAACGCGACGGGAATAAAATATATGCCGTAATAAAAGCTATAGAAGGCAGCAGCGACGGAAAAAGTCTTGGTTTGACTGCACCTAATCGAAAAGGACAGATCAATGCACTTGAAAGGACTTACAGGCGTGCGGGTATCTTGCCTTCCGAAGTAGGGTATGTAGAAGCGCACGGAACCGGAACAGTTGTCGGAGACAGAACAGAACTGGCAGCCCTGACGGATATATTTATGGATACGGGTGCTGTACAAAAACAGACTTACCTCGGATCGGTAAAGACACAGATAGGGCATACTAAGTGTGCTGCCGGTATTGCCGGATTAATAAAAGCTACCCTGGCTGTTCAGCATGGAGTGATTCCTCCTATTTCGAATATGAATAAGCCTAACGGCTATTACGATGAGAAGAACAACCCTTTCATATTCAATACAAGCCTTGCCATGTGGAAAAGCGAGCGGCGTATTGCCGGGGTTAGTGCTTTTGGTTTTGGAGGCACCAATTTCCATGTGGTGATTGAGAACCATCCTGAAAATAAAGTGGAAGATCAGACTTTACTCGAGGTATGGCCGTCTGAATTATTCGTATTCAGAGGGGATACAATCGAAGAAGCAAAACAACAATTGCAGAAAGTAAAAGATCTGCTCACACTCAATGATACTATTGCCCTTAAAGATATAGCATATATACTTGCCATATACAATAAAAAGAAAATCCAGATCTCAATCGTTGCCGGAAATGCTCAGGAATTACTGAAAAAGATTGAAACAGCAAAAGAAGGGAAACGGGATTTGAATGTATTCTACCGGGAAGAAAAAGAAGGCAAGGTGGCTTTCTTATTCTCAGGGCAGGGCAGCCAGCGTATAAATATGGCCTTAGACTTATTTGCCGCGATACCGTCTATGCGCAGATTACTGGAAGAGAATCCTCAATATGAAAAGATTATTTTCCCGGATACTGCTTTTGACGATGAGATAAGGAGTAAACAGCAAAAAACAATAACAGATACACGCAATGCTCAACCATTATTAGGAATCGTAGATTTTGCCATTGCTGATTATCTGCGGTCACTGGGTATAGAGCCGGATATGGTTGCCGGACATAGTTACGGCGAATTAGCTGCTTTATGCTTTGCCGGAGCATTTGCTCCCGAGAATCTGGTATCTCTGAGCCGGGAAAGGGCTTCGGCGATTCTCAATGCGATAGAACAGGATCAGGGAAAAATGGCAGCTATCAGTAATATTCCTTCTCAGGAATTGACCGAATTGCTTGCCGGGGAAATAGAAGTATGGGCTGTTAACTTTAATTCGCCTAAACAGATTGTATTAGCCGGAACTTCTAAAGGAATTACCGATTTCGTAGGGAAAATGACCGAAAAAGGTATTGCGTGCAAAGAAATAAACGTTGCATGTGCTTTCCACAGCCCGTTGTTGGCTAAATCAAAGGAATTATATGCAGCTGTTTTAAAGAATATAGCATTCAAGAAACCTAAAATACAGGTCTGGTCTAATACGACATCTCAGCCTTATCCGTCCAAAGCGGCTGATATTAAAGAGCGCCTGACTGAGCATCTTGTAAAACCTGTTTTATTTTCGCAGCAGCTGGAAAATATGTACGAAGCAGGTGCACGTATTTTCGTGGAAACAGGCCCGGGAAGAGTACTGACCGGATTGGTACAGGCTACTTTAGGAAATGAAGTGGCAGCTATCCAGACCGAAAACAAAGGCAGTGAAGGAATTACCTACCTGCTTAAAGCTTTGGCTCAATATCTGGCAACAGGAAAAGAGTTCGACTTGAAAAAATTGTTCGAAGGCCGTAAGGTATCGGTAATCGATCTGGATGATATCGGACAATACAAAAAGAAACCGACAGTATGGTATGTAAACGGACATAATGCCATTCCGTCGGACGAAAAAATGCTTGCAGGAGAAATTTATCCAATAACTAAAATATATTCAACAAATATGGGAAAAGACATGTTCAGCGGAAGTGCGAATCCGGATAAAGTGATGATGGAATATCTGGATAGTCTGAAACAATTGATCGAGAATCAAAGGGAGATGATTCAGAATCAGAGGGATGTGATGCTAGGCTATTTCGGCCAATACGATATCGCACCACGCACGCCTATCCAGAGATATTCAACACAGCGGGTGATTGAAGATACAGAAGTTGAAGTGGCTGAACCGGAAGTTGAACAGGTAGAGGAATCTGCAAGCAATACTTTGGATATAAGTTCGTTGACAACGGATCAGATCAAAGATATTATATTAGAAGTAGTCAGTGAAAAAACGGGTTATCCACCCGAAATGCTCGACATGGATATGGATATGGAAGCAGACCTCAGTATCGATTCTATCAAAAGGATGGAGATCATAGGTGGTTTGAGAGAGAGAATAACTTTCCCCGAAAGATTGGCCGAAGTAGAAGGTATTGTCGAGAAAATGGCTTCGATCAAGACACTTAGGAATATGATTGCCTGGGTGGAAGAAATCGGGACAATGGATTTGAGTGCGCTTCCCTCCAAAGACGGAGATACTCAGTCTGGCAACACCGAAATTGAAGATGTGGCTGCAGTAGAAGTCGTAGAAGATGGAGAAATAGCAAGGCTTTGCTTTGAACTGAAAGAATATCCGGTTTCAAAAGAAAACAATTTATCTATAGAAGGTCAACACTTCGCTTTGACTGCCGACGGAGGAGAAAATAAGTATGCTTCGGCAGTAAAAGATCTGATGGAAAAGAATGGGGCTAAAGTCGACCTGATAGATAAGAAAACAGAAAGTCTGAGTCAGTATGACGGATTGATATTGATGAATGTGGCAGCTTCTTCTGAAAATTATACCCTTGAGAATCTGTTTAAACAGTTAAAATCTGCTGATATGAAACGCCTGAAATGGATATATTCATTTACAGATATGACATCGAAGGTATTAAGCAGCAAAAAGATGAAAGAC
>DQAM01000107.1 GCA_003523545.1 Dysgonomonas sp. | reverse complement strand
GTAATCGTTATCATTTAAATAATAGATATATATAAAATGTAATATCATGAATATTCTAAGGGCATACAAGCGTACACGTTTTTTCCTAGTAATAAATATTCTCGGGCTGGCTATAGGTCTTGCAGTATCTATTATGCTCATTTTGTTTGTAGTAAATGAACTGAGTTATGATAAGCATTTTATCAATTATGAGCGGATTATCCGGCTTAATACCGTGACCGACTCAGGCGGAAATAAAAGAGTATATGGTATAAATCTCCGAAAAGCCTATACGGAACTACCTGAAAAAGTACCTGGAATTGAAGCTGTGGTTCAGATATATATCGGGGGGGAAGCGGACTTAATCTATAATGATGCTCATTTTGATTATTTACCGTTAATGTTTGTGGACCCCGATTTCTTTAAAGTATTTCAATTGAAATTTATTGAAGGAACACCGCAGACAGCACTAAAGGATCTTAATTCGGTTGTAATTACCCGCAAACAGGCTGATATTATATTCGGAAGTCCAGCTGATGCTATAGGAAAAAACGTAAAAGTGTCCGAACAAGAAGGAGTGGTAACGGCTGTAGTAGAAGAGCTTCCTCTTAATACACATTTTTACTTTGATATTCTGGTCAATATCAAAGCCTCTGGGATAGAGAATGCTCAAGGATTGGAGTTTTTTACATATTACCTTATCGATGAAAATGCTTCACTCGAAGAAGTCAGCCATTCTATTGTCAAAGAATACCAGCCTATGGTAGATGTCTGGAGCGGTTCTTTTTCGAGAGAAGCGTATGGAGCTACAGAAAAACTGGGTGATATATATCTTCATTCCGAAGCGACCAGTTTAGGCAAAACTAACAGTATGAGTTTTGTATGGCTGCTTATTGTTCTTGCTCTTGTGATTTTGTTACTGGCTATTGCTAATTTTATAAACTTATTCATAGCGCAGGGGGAGACCCGGATGCCGGAAATCGGAATACGTAAGGCAAATGGAGCTTCGATACAAAATGTGGTAAGGCAGTTTTTCTCTGAGGTGTCTTTTATTGTAATGATTGCTTTCGCGGCGGGTTTCGCTCTGACGATATTATTTACACCTTATTTTTCAGAATTGATAAACAAAGAGATAGATCTTATCCAATTGATAAATCCTTGGTTTATAGTTAGTATAATTCTTCTTTTTGTTATCACTATAGTATTATCAGCTTCTTATCCCTCTTTCTATCTAAGCCGCTTTAGCCCTCTCGATATCTTAAACAGGCGTATCCGGTTTTCGAAAAGACGGCTGACCGTTGTAATTGTAGTTATACAGTCTGTCATTACCATTGTACTTATATCTTATATCTGGATGATCAACAGGCAGGCATCCTACCTGGAGAATATGCCCTTAGGTTATAATCCCAAAAATGTTGTGAGTTTTTTACTCAATGGAAACCTGATGAAAAGTTATGAAGCATTGAAACAAGAGTTACTTTCACTTCCGGAGGTTGAGGCAGTGGGAGGATCGAATCATACTATAGGCGGGGTTGCAGCGGGCAGGGCATCAGTCTGCTTGAAAACAGAGAAAGGAATTTTGGTATAAATGAATATAGAGTACTTCCCGGCTTGTGTGAGGTTATGCAGTTTCAGTTGAAAGAAGGTGGATTCTTTAAAGAGAACACCCCGGATAGTATTAGGCAGATAATCCTGAATGAAACTGCTGTCAGGATGATGGGGTTGAAGCCGCCTGTTGCCGGACAATATGTGCATTATAAAGGCAATGCTGAAATTATCGGAGTAGTTAAAGATTTTTATTATAAGGAACCAGCAGATGAAATCGAACCTTTGCTTTTGAGTTCGAGATTGTGGGGTGGAATATCACTTTATATAAAATTTAAAGAAAATATAAACAGGGCGCACGGACAAAATGCAGTAAATACGGTTTTGAATAAATTTGATTCCGGATTTGTAGCCAATCCTACCTGGAGTGAAGATATATATCAGAGTAAGTTTGAAAGTTTGAAGATGCAGTCGAAGATCGTAATGATAGCATCATTCTTATCTATGTTTATTGCAATGCTTGGTTTAGTGGCAGTTCATCTTTATGCAACAACACGGCGGATAAAAGAGATCGGCATAAGACGGATAAATGGAGCTGCATCGATGAACATATTTGTACTGCTTTCGAGTGATATTGTAAAATGGGTATTGATTGCCGGGGTATTTGCTGTGCCGTTAGCATATTATTTGGCGGTCGAGTGGATGAGTAATTATACCAATCGTGCTTCTTTGGACTGGAGTATTTTTGTGATACCTATTTTGGTGCAATGTTTTATTGCTTTGTTAGTTACATCGGGTGTGAGCATCAGAACGATCTCCCGCAATCCGGTAGAATCATTGAAAGCAGAATAAATTTAGTTTGTAAATAATTTTTCTACCGAGTGTAAAATATATTTACATTCTTTATAAAGGTTCTGTGTTTAATATGTTGTTATATAGTCGTTTATCGTGTTTGGCATAGTAATCGTTATCATTTAAATAGTAGATATATAAAAGTGATATCATGAATATTTTAAGGGCATACAAGCGGACACGTTTTTTTCTGGTGATAAATATTATCGGATTAGCGATAGGTCTTGCTGTTTCCATCATGCTGATTTTATTTGTTGTAAATGAATTGAGTTATGATAAGCATTTTCCCAATTATGAACGAATAATCCGTTTGAATAGCGTGAAGGAAGAAGAAGGTAAGGATAAAATCGTATACGGCATAAATTTACGGAAAGCATATACCGAAATACCAGGGAAAGTACCAGGTATTGAAGCTTCAACTCAGGTATATAATAATGGGGGAAGTGCTGATTTAACGTATGATAAATCCACGTTCTCGAATTTGGAAATGTTGATGGTTGATCCCGAATTTTTTAAAGTGTTCAAGATAAAATTTATTGAAGGAACGCCGGAGACAGCATTGAGTGATAAAAATTTTATCGTTATCACCCGAAAGCAGGCAGATATTATTTTCGGAAGTCCGGAGAATGCGTTTGGGAAAACTGTAAAAGCGAATCAGTCTGAGATTACAGTATCCGGTGTCGTTGAAGATTTACCTGCCAATACTCATTTCTCCTTTGATGTCCTGACAAACATACAAAGTATAGAATGGCTCGATCAAGCCGGCGGGCTTGAGTTTTACACGTACTATCTTATTGATGCTAATTCATCGGTCGATGCTGTGAGTGAAGCTATTGTAAAAGAATACCAGCCTATGATGGACGCCTGGGGAAAACATTTTCAGGGAAGGGCATACGGGGCTGCAGAAAAGCTGGAAGACATATATATGAATAGTGAAGTGGGGTTTGATATAGGCAAACGCAACAGTATGAGTTTTATATGGTTGTTGTCTGTACTTGCTATTCTTATACTATTTTTGGCAATAGCCAACTTTATTAATCTTTTTATAGCACAAGGTGAAATCCGCATGCCGGAAATCGGAATACGTAAGGCAAATGGAGCCCTGATGGGAGATATTGTCCGCCAGTTTTTCTCTGAAGTATCATTTATTGTACTGATATCTTTTGCTATAGGTTTAATATTAACTATACTATTAACTCCTTATTTTTCAGAGTTGATAGATAAAAATATAGACCTTTTGCAATTGTTGAACCCATGGTTTGTTGTTTGTGTAGTATTGCTTTTTGCAATCACTGTCCTATTATCTTCTTCTTACCCGTCTTTTTACCTGAGTCGTTTCAGTCCTCTTGATATTATTGGTAAACGGATTAAATATTCGAAACAGAAATTGACCGTTGCTATCGTTATATTCCAGTCGGTTATTACGATAGTTCTCATATCTTACATTTTACTCATCAACAGGCAGTCGTCATACTTAGAGAGTATACCTTTAGGATATAATCCTAAAAATGTAATGATTTTATTTCCGAGCGGCAGTATGTCAAAAAGCTATCCGGCTATAAAAGATGGACTTCTTTCATCACCTCAAATAGAGCAGGTTAGTTATGCTGAGCATGTTATAGGTATGGGATGGAGCGGACAAGGGATTGGACTTCTTGATAATAGGGAGAAGAATTATAGTATAAATGAAAACAGAATAGGTCCCGGATTGAGCGAGCTTATGGAATTTCAGTTGAAAGAAGGTGAATTTTTTAAAGAAAATGCACCGGATAGTCTCATTCAAATTGTACTGAATGAAGCTGCTGTGAAAATGCTTGGATTGGAATATCCTGTTGCCGGAAAATATGTTAATTATAAGGGTAATGCAGAAGTGGTGGGTGTAGTGAAGGATTTTTATTATCAGGATCCGGCGGGGGCAGTACAGCCGTTAGTTTTGAGTAAACCCTGGTCTGTGGGGCCGATATATATCAGGTTTGGTGATAATATAACACGGATATCTGCAGAAAATATTGTATCGACTGTACTTGGTAAGTTTGACCCTGATTATGTCCTCGATACCAGGTGGAGTGAGGATATACATCTGAAAAAGTTTGAAAACCTAAAAACTCAGTCAAATATAATTCTTATGGCTTCCTGCTTATCCATGTTTATTGCCATGATGGGATTGGTTGCAGTACATCTTTATGCAACAGCCCGCAGGACCAAGGAGATTGCTATAAGGAGAGTAAATGGTGCAACTACCAGAAATGTATTTGCATTGCTATCTTACGATATCACAAAATGGGTGGTAATAGCCGGTGTATTTGCTGTACCGCTGGCATATTATTTCGCTTTGGAATGGATAAGCGGTTATACTAACCGCACAACTCTCGGCTGGAGTATTTTTATATTACCGGTGGTGGTTCAGTGCATCGTTGCAATAATTGTAACTTCAGGTGTGAGTCTGAAAGCTTTATCCCGCAATCCGGTTGAGTCCCTGAAAACTGATTAAATAACCATACGATTATGAAAAATATATTTTGCTGTCTAGTTTTGTTTTTGTTGACTATCTTTAATGTCTGCACACAGGAGGTTATCTCCCGCTTCGACTTATCCGGCTTCAAAGTAGAGGTAATTCCATCTGAAACTTTTTCGTACCAGGTTTTTTCTCCGGATTCTACAAATATCAGTAAGGAGATAAAAGAGGGTACGCTTCATTTGCAAGTGTTAGATCAAACCGGAAAAGTACCCAAAGGACATATTAAAATATATGCAGATAATATAGAATCGCTTTATATACATAATTGTATACTGCAGATGGAATCTACCGC
>DQAM01000510.1 GCA_003523545.1 Dysgonomonas sp. | reverse complement strand
GATAAACTGTGACCAAGTTTTCGTTTATCTCCCGCCTTTCACTATATTTGTACTGTTGATACTTTGTTTTACTCTAACGTTCAATAAGTTTCGGCATTTCAGAACCGGGAAGAGGGCCGCAAGCTGATTTCCGGTTCTTTTTGTTACATAGGCATAGTAGATGTATATTTATTTTCTTATAATTATTTTGCTTCCTTCTTTTTGGTAATTCAGTCCGATAACTTCCTGCAGAATATCCAGTATCTCTTCCGGGCTTTCGTTTTTCAGGAATTTTATGGTATACAAACTGGCTGCGGAGATGCGTGTGTTATTTTCTATCTTAATATTGAAGCGTCTTTCGAGTGTCTGCAATATTTCATCCAGAGATGCATCACTGAAAATCAATTGTCCATTCATCCAGGCATCCGTTTCATTTGCGGGCATCTCTGCCACCGCCACCTCAGCCGTTATGCGGTTATAAGTCAGTTTTTCATTGGGAGATAATATACAGACATTTTCCTCTCCGGCAGTCACTTCTACTTTACCACTGGTTAATGCAGCCGTGATTTTCTCATCTCCCCGATAAGCTTTTACATTAAATTTTGTACCCAATACTTTTACCCAAAGTAGTTCGGTATCAACAATAAACGGCTGAACTTGATTTGGTACAACAGAAAAATAAGCTTCACCTTCGAGATAAATATTCCGCCCGGTTTCCGCAAATTTCTCAGGATAGCGGATGGTCGTCCCTGCATTCAGCCAGACTTCCGAACTATCAGGCAAAAAGAGATGTTTCTGCTCGCCATAAGCGGTAACCACCTCGATCATGTTAATCCTGCCGGAAGAATAATACAGGTAAACTCCTGCCAGAACAAGTAACGGAACGAGTACAGCCGCAACACGTACTATTTTTCTAAATAGCGGGAGCCGGACACTTTTTCGGGGGACATAACCGATTCTTTCATTAACCCTTTCCAATGCCGCATACGTATTTTGATCCACAGATGTTTCCAGTTCCTCCCAATAATCCAGGGAAGCCTGTTCCTTCAAATCTTTATTTTCATCCCGGACAATCCACTTCTGCACCTTTTCTTCCGTACCGGAAGAAAAACGCCGCGACAGATAACGGGTTATTATCAGATATATCTTTTCTTTCATCTTTTACCGTGCTTTATATATAATACAGGCAAAGGACCAAAACCTCAGTAAGAAAAATAAAAAAATCGGAAAATTTTTAAAACAAGGAAAAGATAAATGCCGTAATTGCTTTGCGGATCTCTTTCAGGGCAAGGCTCAGCTGGCTCTCGACATTGCGCTTGGTAGTGCTTAATTTTTCGGCGATTTCGGTATTAGACAGCCCCTCTTTCCGGCTGAGGATATAAATCTGCCTGCGTTGTCCGGGCATATTAGCTACCACATCGTCTATCAATATGCCAAGTTCTTTGGCAATAAGGTCTTCTTCCGAAGTCGAACTGTGCTCGTCAGACATATAATTACTTATATATGCATCGCGCACATATTTGTGCTGAAGGAAATTGATAGCTGCATTGCGGGCAATCGTATGAAGGTAAGAACTGAACGATTTGCCGGTATCTATACTTGTGCGGTTTATCCACAGGTTTACAAAAAGGTCTTCTGTTAATTCTTCGGCATCGGTTTCAGACTTAATGTAGCCGTAAATAAAATATTTCGTCTTGTTGTAGTAAGATATGAAAACGGTCTCGAAGGCTTCATGGTTTCCATCCCGCAAAGCATCCAGTATTTTTTCATCGACCGTATTTTCCATATTCCTATATCCCTGCATTAAGCGTATCCACAAAAGAAATAATAATTTACGGCATACGGAAACCGTTTTGGAAATGTTAAGATTTGGACATCTCCCGAATTTTCTGCAACACTACTGACATAAGGCTGTCACAACCATTCTTTATTTTTGCTCCTGATATTCAAATTATAAATCATTAAACCATACACATCATGTTTTTGAAACCATCTATCGAGTTCTGCGGACATGCAGAAGAAGCGCTTAATTTTTACAAAGAAATATTCAATGGTGAAGTAGATCACCTGTTCCGATACGGAGAAGAACCCGGCAATCCACAATCGAAGAACCTCGACAAAAAGCACAAACAAATGCTAGTGAATGCCCGAATTTATGGACAAACATAAATTCGACAATCACTGTCATGAAGTAGTGATCCTCATAAAAACATCCGACCTGAAAATCTTGGAAGCTTACAAATTACATCATGGCTGGATAGGGGATAAAGAATCCGGAGACTATACCGATATTCATTTCCGGATATTCAATATCGACTATTTTGCGCGGTGGTTCATATCTTTTGCCGACATTGCCACCATCCAGAAGCCTGAATTAGTAAAAGATGCAGTCAAAAAATTTATTAATACGATTAAGGTTTAATCACATTGCCTGTTTATCCCCTTATATTCCCAAACCTTATACTGAATCCGGTATCCCGTTTCCATAATACTTCCAGATTATCAGCGTGTTTCATATAACTTTCATTATTAAATCCAGTAAAAAAATTTCCTCCTGCATTTAAATAACCCGCATCAAACTATTTCTTCATTCAGAAGTATTATCAAAAAAAAACTTTTATTCTGTTAACATTCTGGTTTTAACTTATTTACATAAACTTTAAAACGAAACATTTTGTTTTAAATCAGTAATTCGACTTTACAGGAAATACAACTATTCAATTCAATAAATAAAAACTTTTAAAAAACAAACGATTATGGCAGTAAATACACCAGATGAAGGAAAAATGACTGAAGCAATTGAGAAACAAACATCTAAATTGCCTTCGGGTGTTTATCTCGCGGCTTCTTTGACAGCAATGACAGCGTCCCTCATTCTTAAATGCTGCGGGAAAGGCAATACAGCACTGTTTATCGGTCAATGGGCTGCCCCGTTCTTGATTATGGGACTTTATAACAAAGTTGTGAAAACGGAAGGACACGATTGATATTCAGCAGAATACCAATAGTCCCGGGTTGTCTAAAAACTACCAGATACAAGAGAATGAATGAATGATGATATCGTCATTACATTTTTGAAGAGGTAATTCTGGTTTTTTTAGGCAGCCCATTTCCGTATATATGGGTACATGGTTTATCCGATATATATATGTAATATAAACCAGAAGCTTATCCATTAAAAACGGACGGATTTGGAAACCGTCCCTACAAAATTCTAGATATTCCTTATAAATTCCGTCGGATTTTATTCTTTGATGACCAGCATATCATTCGGATCGAACTCCCAGATGGAGGCGTAGGCCGCTTCCCAATAATAGCCGTCGGGATCGCGGAAATAGCCGCTGTATCCTCCCCAGGATACTTTTTCGGGCTTTTTGGCAATGGTACCGCCATACTTTTCGACTACTGCAAAAAGGTCGTCCACTTCTTTTTCGGATTTCATATTACAGGCAAGCGTTATCCCTCCGAACCCTTTGCGGTCGATAGCGGGAGGAGCCTGTGCATTTATATCCCGGGCAAGTTCCTCCAGCGGAAACAATTCGAGTTTTGTACCCTGATTGTCAAAGAATACGATAGGAGGGTTGTCCTCCATTATATAGGTTTTGAAACCGAGATTCTTGTAAAATGCCAGCGACTTTTTCATATCACTAACCCCTAAACATATCAGGTTGATTCTATTCATAAGTTATTTTCCGTTGTTAAGTTTCGATTCAAGGTCTTTGATTTTATCATCTTTTTCTTTAATAATCCTCTCATATAACTCAATCACTTTATCGCCAGGATTATTATTTATTTCTTCTTTTTCAATAATTTTCTGTCCGTAAATCTCACCTTTCGAGTTTTCGGCCTGTGTCATGTTAAACTCATTCTCAGAAACATGATAAGAGTTCATAGTGGTATCCATATCGAAATCGGTAAAGAAATCTTTGGGCACATCCATGGCCCGGGCAATCCTGTCGAGCATAGCATCGTCTATCGTCTCTTTCTGTTCCAGAACAGATATATCGGTCTGATATAAATCGAGCATAGTTGCAAGCCCCTCCTGGGTTAAATTTTTCCAGTTTCTGGCAATGCGTACATTGCGTCCATGATGCACTTTTCTCTTATCTTTAATCTCTTCCATATACAGAGGTATTTAATTCATTAATAGACTAATCGGTTAAACGTAAGGCCGCTCTGATTAGTTGTCGCTAATTTACTATATTTTATAGTTATATCCTGTATTTTTCCGCCTGTTTATTTCCCTTATTCATATAATATACTCATTTTGTGTCCTATAAGTTATAGTCTCTTTCTATATTTTATAAGAAAAGAATAGTTTATCTTTGATGCCATACATGCCGATGCAATGAGTAAGCATGTAAAGGAATGTAAAAGAAAGTATTTATCTTTGTAGGGTCTTTCATAACAAGGCATAAGTATAAATAAAAAAGGTATAAGCGTTTACTGGTTCGTGCCAAATAAAAGTCGAAAATTATAACACACGATGTACAGTAGAATGCCGAACCCGCCTTATCCTATAGGGCGGGAGGCGTTTCCTGTTCGTGTGTGGGGCTTCGACTCCCTATTTGGCGCCGGGTAAATGTCCTCCCGCTTCTTTTTTTGTATCACCGCCTGCCGCGGGGGAGAGCAGGCACACAAAACTATATGGATATGCCGTACAGACAAGAACAAAGCCGAAACACATTACCCGACACCGGGGTGAACAATCCAGATGCAAACCAGCGGAAAAACTTAGATTCCTTACACGACAACCAGCATTACGAGATAGTTGCTTATCCCGATTTACTGCTCACTTTCGCTCAAATCCGTTTCGAGAAGATTATGGAAGGACTCGACAGCGTCCGCCAAATGATTCCCGGAGACACCGTGCCTGTTGATATTCAGAAAATAGAGGAAAATCTAAAGATTATGTATAGAATGTACGAAAAGACACTGCCCTATCTGGCAAGGTATTATCAGGGAAATAAGCAAGACTTTTAGCCGTTCGTGTTAAAATGACTATAACAGGAGAGAGCCGCCGAAGGAAATATCCTGCATTTTCATTATTCTTTTTGCAAAACTACACAATTTTAAATGTACATCCGGCAGTATATAAACACAAAACCATCCTTCAGGATGGCCGTTTATGTGAGTGTGTCCGTAAAGTTTGTATTAAGAGAGGAGAGTCCTGTTCCTCTATAAACAAACAAAGTATATTAATGTTCTGGGAAAGAGGAATAAAATCATAGCTTAACATAATAATATTCAGACCGCTTTAAACCACTCACAGACTAATTCGGTTTCTCCGGTAAGATATTTACCTATCTTTTCCAATTGGAAGGAATAATGTGCGGTGTGAATTTCAAGCCAACTCGCTAAATTCCCGTCGCCCTCTTCCCGGGCAAATAGCTCTGTTATGTCCTTAAACTTCACAATTTCAACTTTTTCGATTCGGATTGTACACACGTCTTTTCCGGAAGAATCTATTACAAGGGCGTAATCTCCTACCCGGCTCATCTTTTTCAGATTCAGCAGGTAATAATCGTACAAAGAAGAAGTTGCAGTCTTTTCCCCGGTCAATACTTTCTGTGCCAGTTTGTCCGTATCTCCTCCAAATTGTATTGTATGCTGTATTTCCATAGAAAGTAAAGCTAATAAAAAAACGACAAATGGAAGAAATCTTCTATTTGTCGCTCTTAGTGCGATAAGGTAACAGATTATCGAACTTTCATAGAAGACTTTATAAAAGTTATTGAGTTTATGAAGTGTTTTAATTTTATGGGTATGATTCGATGACAAATAAATTACCCCTATCATATATAATAAAGGCAAAGTTTATTACATTTGTAAAAGACCGTACTTTTTTTATATGATAAAGACAAAGTGGATAATTTATACTGTTATAATTGGTCTTATACCCTTTATTCTAAGACTTATTATTTTTATTCTATCAAAAGAAAAATCATGGGATTTTTTAGCGAACTCAATTGATTTTGTTTTCTTTGGATTGGCCTTGAATCTCTCTAATATTAACGAAATTGAAAATTTTAATACGAATTTAGATGCTAAGTGGGCAACTAAATTCAAAGGGTTTTCTACTATTGCAATAATAATTTTTTCTTCAATATTAGGAATGTTATATATATCAGAACAGCAGGCTGACCCTATAATTAGTGATTTTAGTACATTTATTGTATCAGTGCTACTTGGGGTTACATCTTTTGTTATTAGTTATGCTATCTTTTCAAAATTAAATCAGTTACACAATGCAAATAGCTGATTACATATTATTAATAGTAGGCTTTATAACTATCGTATATGGATTATGTATAGGTATTAAAAGTATAATAGATACTCGAAATAAAAGTATTAATAAATATAATAAGAGGTTGGAAAAACGCAAACAGGATTTTGAAAATGGAAGTAAATAAGAAAATTAAGTCGTTTGTATATCTTGATGAATATAAGATGTATTCAATATCATCTCAGTTATTTGAAGGTTTAACAGAATATATATTAGCCAATGATAAGGAATCTTTGAGTGAAAATAACACTCAGAAAGGTAAGATTGGAAGCGGGCAGGTGATGGGGGATATTTTACTAAAAGAAAAGATGTCTACTGAGAAAAGATATTTACATGATTATGCTTTTAATGTATTTGAAGGGGAATTAGAAAAACTTGGAAAAGTAAGTAATTCTTTTGCTGAAATGAAAACCAAACCATTTATCAAAATAAAAGGGAAGGCAATATTCAATGATTATAGTATCCTTCTTGAAATGGTTAAGAATTTCAATAATATAGGAGAGGCTCTTGGATATATGAGTAATACCGATTTTTATAAGGAAATGCATAATATGAAAAAGACTGCATCAAATTTTAAAGATAGAAATACCAATGTAAAAGCAAAGCAATTAGTTAAAACCCTCAATTCTAAATATATTGATGCCTTAATAGAGCAAGGTCTTATGATGGAATCAGATTTTCTTGAACGAATGGAGACCCTGCTTGAATATGGTTATAATCAATTGTTTGAAGTAAATTTGTTTGATTCAGAAAATAATATTGTATTTTCATCAACTTTAAATCGCAAATATCTGAGAGAAGAAGAAAACATTTTAATAGCAAGATTTTCAAGAAAGACAGAAATGGAGTTCACTATATTTGGTATATTAACCCAATCAGGAG
>DQAM01000511.1 GCA_003523545.1 Dysgonomonas sp. | reverse complement strand
CCTACTTTGATCAGGTCGATAAAAGTGATAGTAAGCATATAAGCCATGGGATCGTTGCTGCCGCTTTCAAATTCTAAAGTGGGTTTGAGGTTATTCTTCAGGTTTGAGTTTTCTCCCAGAATAGCAAATACAGCGGCGGAATCAGTGGATGACATAACCGAAGCCAGAAGCAAGGCCGTAAGCAGGGTAATTCCCATAGAAGGGACCAGCAATCCGCTCAGCCACCACGCGAAAACACCGGTGATTCCCGCGGTTAATAAGACTCCGATCGTGGCTAAAGTAATACCCTGGCCTATGATGGGTTTTATTTCTTTAAATTTGGTGCTCATTCCACCCGAAAACAGGATAATACATAAAGCAACAGTTCCTATTGCCTCAGCCATCTCCATATTGTCGAACCTGATTCCGAAACCATCTGATCCGAAAAGCATACCTACTCCCAGGAAAAGGAGCAGGGCGGGAATTCCAAGTTTATTTCCTATTCTACCGACCAGAATACTTATAAAAATAAGTACCGACATGAATAATAATACTGTTTGCAGCATTTAATCCGTATTTTCTATAGTTACATAATCATTATTAACGCTTAATCTTACATTTCCGCCTTGTATCAGCGGATAATTATCTTTCACATGGCCTACCGGGAATCCGAATATGACCGGAAATTGATATTGTGAGACCATATCTTTGATAATCCCGTAAATAGTTTCACACATAAGGGCGTCTTCCTCGCAATCGGCAAACCTGCCGACGATCAGACCGGATATGTTTTTTAAAATGCCCGACAATTTTAACTGCCATATCATACGGTCTATTTTGTATGCTGGTTCTCCTATGTCCTCGATGAATAAAATGCCATCGGGAGGAATCTTAAAATAGGGTGTGCCGATTAATCCACACATTACAGCAAGGTTGCCACCGAACAAACGGCCTTCAGTATTTCCCTTTATATTGAAAGGATGGCTGTTTATATTATAATTTATATTTCCCGAGAATAGAACCTTTTTTAAATATAATCCGGCTTCATCCTCTGCATCTTCGGTAAGATGCCGTGCCATCGGGGCATGTAGAGAAGCAAAACCTTTTTTCAGAAAAGCCAGATGCAGGGCTGTAATATCACTGAATCCAACCAGCCATTTGGGATATTGCCTTATCCTTTTATAATTTATATTTTCGAGCAATTGGACTACGCCGTATCCCCCTCTGGAACAAAAAATTAATTTAATTTCTTTATCGTCCATTGCGGATTGAAGATCACTTAATCTTTGTTCGCGGGTACCTCCGAAACGTCCGTACTTCTGATAGGCATAAGTTGCTGTTTCTGCTTGCAGTCCCCATGATTTTAATACGCTTTTCGCTGTATCTATATACAAAGGTTCAGTATTTCCAGATGGTGATAATATGATAGCCTTGTCCCCATAATTCAAAGGCTGGGGAAATATAATTTTACTCATTCTGTGTCTACTAATGAAGCAAAAATAATGAAATTATTTCATTTTTTATATAAACAGCGGATGTTTTGTACGTAGTGAAAAGGAATATATTTATTGGGGTAAACTATAATCTGTAATACCGATAGAATTAATAAACAAAAATTCTTATTCGATTGTTAAACATAAATAAGTTAAAAGAGAATAATCAAATTTTAAAAATATATTTATGCCTAGCCATTTCCATACGGCGATGAAGAATCGCAGATCATTCTATGCAATTAATAATATTTCGCCGATAAGCGACAGCCGGATACAGGAGATAGTAGAAAATGCAGTCATGCATGTTCCTTCTCCTTTCAATTCCCAGTCTACAAGAATCGTAATTCTTTTGGGAGAACATCATCAGGCATTATGGGATATCGTTAAGAATGTACTGAAAGAGAAGATTTCACCCGAAAGATTTGAACAAACAGAAGAGAAAATCAATACTTCTTTTGCTTCGGGTTATGGAACTATTCTGTTTTTTGAAGACCAGGCAGTAGTAGAAAATTTAAAAGAAAAATTTCCGACCTATCAGGATAAATTTACTGAATGGGCGGAACAAACTTCGGGTATGCACCAATGGGCTATCTGGACTATGCTTGAAGATGAAGGATTCGGCGTTTCCTTGCAACATTACAATCCATTGATAGATAGCGAGGTTGCAAAGAAATGGAATATCAATCCGAAGTGGAAGCTGGTAGCACAAATGCCTTTCGGAACTCCTGTCGCATGTCCCGGAGATAAAGAATTCATGCCTATAAGGGAACGGGTATTTGTTTACAAATAAAATCAGTTTTTCATACGGGATACTGAAAATATACACACACTTTTTGGAGATTAAGACAATAATAAAATAAATGCTATACCTTTGCCTTGTGTTAATATATGGGGTTGAAGCATGAGCAATCGTTTTATCAATAAGAATATTATCCTGTTACTTTTATTATTTATAATAATCCTGTCGGGTGTAATATTATTTGTAAAACTTATACGGAATAAAAGAGCTTTCGAGGAGAATATATATTCTTATATTCCCGTTGAAGTGTCGAGTATCCTCCGGATAAATAATGAAAAGTCCATAAACCGGTTGATTAGGCCGGAAGAAAGATTGCATCCGGTAATACAAACCATAAATTCGTCACTTAATCTACCTATATTATATATTTATTACAAGA
>DQAM01000370.1 GCA_003523545.1 Dysgonomonas sp. | reverse complement strand
TTTTCCTGTTAGAAAAATTCATAATTCCACTTTTATAGAAAATACTACGTTTGAAAACACCATCTTTATAATACTCTTCCCATGCTCCTTCTTTTTTGGAATTCCAAATTTCTCCTTTTTCTTTTATAATGCCGTTAGGGTAATAATATATAAAATTATAATAAGATGTATCTTTAGGATTTATATATATCTTTTTATTCTTGAGATTACCATCAGTATAATAAGTTAAGTGCACATTATTATTACACGAAGGAAAAATAAATAATAAAATAAGAATAAATAATTTGTTTACCATATTATCAATATTGAATGATTTAATCAATAGTATCCCTTGAATGGAAATATTCTATATTAGATTTTACTTCAACTTCACCCCAATATTCTATATAGACTTTGCCAATGGTATCACCTTTTTGGTATAAAAAACCTCCTGGTCTATCTCCTGGAGCTTGCCAGCTTGAATCATTACTAGTAATATATTCTATTTTAACTTTCATTCTAGGTTGTACAAGCACCGTTTCATTTTTCCTTTTGTCGACATTGAGAGTGTCTGTAGATTCCTTTTCCTTCCTCTCTCTTGTTTTTGAAATAGTCTTTTGTATTTTATTTCCGGTCGTATTCTCATTGTTTCTCATTTCTACGATCAAGTCTGTGAGATGTTTTATAGCCCATGCAATATTCAGGCCTTCCCTTATTCCACCGAATGCACCCATCAGCGGGAACATAAAATCGAGATTGATATATCCGCCGTGATGCTTTGCCCGGTAGGGGTTTCCTTCGAAGTTCTTATTTCCCCATGTCGGTGAATAAAAAGTTACTCCATAGGGTTGCTGCCAATTGGCGATGCTAGTGAAAAAATCAACGATCTTTTCCAGAAGGTCGGGCTTGGTAATACTTCCTCCCGGATATGGTATCTGGGTTTGTACGCGGGTATTGTCACTTACGGCTATAGGGACTTCTATAGTATACACCGTCTTACCGGGAGTGAAGAAACTAGTACCTCTTTGAATGGGAATTTTGTCATGAGGAAAATCCAATCTGTCGGTTTTGACCATAATGGTATCTTTTCTGCCTAAACCTATTGCTACTAAGTAATCGAGAAATAATTTCGGAGGCATAATTTTTTTTTTTGTTGTTTGTTTATGTAGAAAATTCTCTTCATTCAAAGATAGGTATTATTTGTTAATAACAAAGAGGATATGTCAAAAATGATATATCCTCTTTATATCATATAAACAAATATCTTATTTAAAATGCTTTAGACTCCTTATTCTCTGAAACGATGGCATCTACTGCTGCCACTACGGTCAGGTTGATAATATCCCGTACAGATGCTTCAATATCGGTAAAATACGCAGGCTTGTTCAATCCCATCTGTATAGGACCGATGCTTTCCCCGGCTATGCCGAAATCCATGAACATACGGCTGATAATATTGGATGAACTCAGATTTGGAAATATCAGCGTGTTGACATCTTTTCCGTTTAATTTATTAAAAGGATAGGTTCGGTCACGTAATTCCCTGTTTATGGCAAAGTTAACCTGCATCTCACCATCTACTACTATATCCGGATAATTCTTATGGAGATATTCGACCGCTTTTGATATCCATAAAGGGCTTCCGTCCTTATCTGCTCCGAAATTAGAGAACGAGAGCATGGCTATAACCGGATCATAGTTGAAAAATTTGACCGCATTGTCTGTCAGCCTGGCTATATCTATCAGAGTTTCGGTACTTGGCCAGCGGTTTATCAATGTGTCGGCAATAAAGAAAGTGCCTTTTTTAGTCTGAAGGATGTGCATGGCCGCGAAATGATCGGTTCCCGGCTGCAGGCCGATAACTTCGATAGCCTTTTGCGCAAATTCTTGATAATGGCTGTATACGCCGGTAATCATAGAGTCGGCATCTCCCGTTTCTACCATCATCATGGCGAAATAATTCCTGTCGTTCATCTTTTCGAACGCTTCTATATAAGTAACCCCCTGGCGGGCACGCTTTTCAGCTAATATATGTGCATATTTATCCCGGCGGACATCCTCGGTGATGGAGCGGTGGTTGATTATTTCTATTCCATCCAGCATCAAATCGTTATCGGCCGCGATACGGTTTATCCTGTCTTCGTTCCCGACGAGTATCGGGTGGCAGATTCCGTCATGCTTGCAGACAACGGCCGCTTTAATCATATTGATATGATTTCCTTCACAGAATACGATTCTGCGGGGTTTGCTTTTTGCAATGGCTGTGAGTTGTCTGACGAGCTTGTTGCTGTAACCCATCATTTCCGACAACTTGTTTTCGTATGCTGTCCAGTCTTCGATCGGTTTGCGGGCTACTCCCGAAATGATGGCAGCTTTTGCAACCGCCATCGAAACACCGGTCAGCAATCGAGGATCGAGTGGTTTCGGAATAAAATAATCCCTTCCGAAAGTAAGCCGGTCTAATCCGTATGCGGCATTGACGACATCCAATACGGGTTCTTTAGCAATATCAGCGAGTGCCTGTACAGCAGCCAGCTTCATTTCTTCGTTTATACCTTTTGCCCTCACATCCAGTGCTCCCCTGAAAATGTATGGGAATCCCAGTACATTGTTCACCTGATTGGGATAGTCGGAACGCCCGGTTGCAAATATCACATCGGGACGTGCTTCGTGCGCATCCTCGTAACTGATTTCCGGGTCAGGATTAGCCAGCGCAAATACGATTGGGTCTTTCGCCATCGATTTTACCATGTCCTTTGTTAAGCTGTCAGCAACCGATAACCCTAAAAAGACGTCGGCTCCTGCTATAGCTTCGGCAAGTGTATTTGCATGTTTTGCTGTGGCAAAAAAACGTTTCTGTTCGTTCAGGTCTTTTCTTCGTACTGAAATAACACCTTTACTGTCGCACATGATGATATTCTTTCTCTGTACGCCCAGGGTCATATATAATTTAGTACATGCTATGGCAGAAGCACCGGCGCCGTTGACTACCAGCTTTATTTTTTCAATTTTCTTATTGGCAATCAAAAGAGCGTTCAAAAGAGCGGCGGCTGATATGATCGCAGTGCCGTGCTGGTCGTCATGCATAACAGGTATATCCAGTTCTTCTTTCAGGCGGCGTTCTATTTCGAAGCACTCGGGAGCTTTGATATCCTCCAGATTAATTCCTCCGAAAGTAGGAGAGATAGCCTTCACCGTCTGGATGAATTTTTCGGGGTCTTTCTCGTTCACTTCTATATCGAAGACGTCTATTCCCGAGAAAATCTTGAAAAGTAAACCTTTTCCCTCCATTACGGGTTTTCCGGATAAAGCACCTATATCACCGAGTCCCAATACAGCCGTGCCGTTGGAAATAACAGCTACGAGATTGCCTTTGGTTGTATAGTCATAGGCTTTTTCGGGGTCTTTCTCTATCTCCAGACAAGGGATGGCTACCCCGGGCGAATAGGCTAGTGAAAGGTCGTTTTGTGTACTGTAAGGTTTTGTCGGAATAACTTCGATTTTACCGGGTTTTCCTTTTTTGTGGTATGCTAAAGCAGCTTCTTTTGTTATTTTACCCATCATTTATCCTATTTTTTTAATATTTACATCATATAAACAATTATGAATGCAAATTTGTATTTTATTCTTGGTATATAATTTAAAAGTTTTTTTTACTATCGTGCCTTTTCAGTATTCGTATTTACGCTGGCAATTTCGTTGTAGGGATAAGTTCTAAACT
>DQAM01000369.1 GCA_003523545.1 Dysgonomonas sp. | reverse complement strand
TGGAAACCCCAGTATAATGAACATCTGGCGCTCGGTTATCTGAAGGCCTTGGAACAAACAGGAGAAGTCTGCAAAATATGGCCTCCTCATTGTATCCTCGGAAGTAAAGGCTGGGCTATAAGCGAAGTACTTATCAAATCTTTGTTTTCATGGTGTATTTCCGAAAACAAGCATTATGAATTGTTTTACAAAGGGACGCACCAGGCGACCGAGCATTACAGTATATTCAAAGCGGCAGTCGAATATGAAGATGCCGATGAAACAAAACTGAATATAAAACTGTTAGATAAATTAGACGCTTTCGACCAGATCATTATAATGGGTGAAGCGGCCGATTATTGTGTGGTTAATTCTCTTCATGATATGCTGAAGGCCAGGCCTGATCTGGTAGAGAAAACCATACTATTTACCGATTGCATGTCGTGGATAGATCCCCATAACGAAAGGGCAGAATATATGTATGAGGAAGCACGCAGGCAGGGTGTCCGCTTCATGATTTCAGGAGATTTCAACAACTATTAAAAACATAAAAGTATGAGACTAACGTACATCTACCACAGCGGCTTCGCTATCGAAGCGCCCAATTACACCATTATTATAGATTATTTTGAAGATTCGCTAGGAAAAGATAAAGGAGTGGTGAATGACCGGATTTTGTACCGCAGTACTCAGAAGCTCTATGTGCTTTGCTCGCACGGACATTCCGATCATTTCAATCCCGATGTGCTGAAATGGAAGGATATAAGAAGCGATATTACTTATATCTTTTCGAAAGATATACAAGCTTCGTCCGGGGCAGGTATGAAAATGAAGGATGTGATCTTTATAGATAAGGATGAAGTATTTCAGGACGATATGATAAAAGTGACAGCATACGGTTCCACCGATTTAGGGATATCTTTTAAAATAGAAGGCGGTGGGCGTACTATTTTCCATGCCGGTGATTTGAATAACTGGCATTGGAACGAAGAATCTACAGATGAGGAGATTGTAGAGGCAGAGGATTTTTACAAGAGGGAACTGGATCATGTTGCCGCAACTACACCGCATCTCGATGCAGCTATGTTTCCGGTCGATCCCCGTTTAGGCTCTGACTACATGATGGGAGCCGAACAGTTCCTTGAGAAAATACCTACCCGCTTGTTTGTTCCTATGCACTTCGGAACAGAGTATGAAAAAGCTAAAGCAATCGAAGGCTTTGCTAAAAAGATGAATACAAAAGTATACATACCTACGCGGCGTGGAGAAGTGCTGGAAAATCTGGAAGAAGCTATAGATAAGAACTAAAATAGATAAAGAAGAAATTATGCAGGTAAAAGCTAAATTCGACCATTTTAATATCAATGTAACAGACCTGAACAAGAGTATAGAATTTTACGACAAGGCTTTAGGTTTGAAAGAGTTCCGTAGAAAAGAAGCAGCAGACGGTTCGTTTATCCTTGTCTATCTGTCCGATGGGGAGAGTCCTTTTTTGCTGGAACTGACCTGGTTGAGAGATCATCCGCAACCCTACGAACTGGGAGAAAACGAAAGCCATTTATGTTTCAGGGTAGAAGGTGATTACGACGATATACGCAAATATCATAAAGAAATGAATTGCGTATGTTTCGAGAACCATGATATGGGCCTTTATTTTATCAACGATCCGGACGACTACTGGATAGAAGTATTGCCGAAAGACCGGTAAAATCTATTCTTACAATATAAAGTGTATAAGCTGTAACTTTCTTAGGGTGGTTGCAGCTTTATTATATCCAGCGGGTTAAATTGGTAATGAACGATTGTACATCAGCTGTCACCTTCGGTATTTCGGAAGGTACAAGTACATTTAATCCCTGCTTTACAATCTTTACATGAATATCTTTATCCGTATGAATGGCGTTGCCGTCCAGGTGCATCATTCCCTCTTTTTCCCTTTCGATCACTGCTTCCGTTGTCAGCATTTCGATAAGCTTGTCATTATTGCTGAGGTTTTTAGAAAACATCTGTATCGCCGTTTGAGGAACATCGAGCGCTGTGATGGGTTTTAATATGGATATATTCATTTTTCCGTCCTGGATATCAGCATGCGGAGCGATAAATGCGTTGTTGCCGTATTGGGATGCATTGGCACAGGTTACAACAAAAGCTTCCCCCTCGAAAACACCTTCGTCGCAAGTGACTTTGTATTTCTCCGGAGTAAAATTATTGAAAATTTCAAGGATATTTTTTGCGTACATGAGTACGCCCCTTTTTTCTTTCGAAACGGCCATCTCACTCACTTTAGCATCGAATCCCACACCGCACGTACAAAAAAAGACATTGTCATTAGCAATCCCATAGTCTATCTTGGCGACCACGCCTTCCTGTAAAATTTTCACAGCTTTCGAATGGTTCATAGGGATATACAAGTCACGGGCCAGCCCGTTTCCCGACCCGCTTGGGATAATCCCCAGAATAACATCCGTATTTATCAGCCCTTTGGCAACCTCATTGACAGTGCCGTCACCACCCACAGCGATCACATAATCTATATTATTCCTGACGGCCTCGCGGGCAAATTCGGTAGCATGTCCTTCATGTTGTGTCTCCAGAATCTTGATATCATGTTCATCCAGCGTTTCGTTTATTTTCAGCGGGATATTTTTTTTTGATTTCGTTCCCGAAACCGGATTTATGATGACATATATAGATTTCTTTCCTGGGGTACTCATAAACTATGCTGGTTTATTGTTTTCAAAAAAAATGTTTACCTTTATAAAACAATTTACTATCCAAACGGATAAGCAAATATATACAATTAATTGCCTATGTCTTTATAAAATAAGGCTAAAAAAGGTTTTTAAGTATCGATAATAACGGTTGTCATATTTATGAGATGCTTATGGTAGGGAAGCGTCTTTTTTTGAGATAATAATTTTTGAGTCGATTTACGGCTTAATTGTTAATTGTAATAGTATGCTAAAGTAAGTTTTTTCCATCACCTAATTACGGAGCAATTAAAAAGGTGAATTAAAAGTTACTTTTGTTTTTCCTGTAATTTGAAATACATTTCTTTTTTTGTGTAATTATTTTTTAATATGGTTTTATACAGGATTGAGAGTTATTTTGATAATATATATGTTAATTTTCAGAAAAAAATAATATATTAACAGTACGGATACAGATTTTGTCGATGCTATATAGTTAATTTCAATCATGGTGAAAAAACATTATAAATACTTGAATCTAAATGCTTTTTTTAACGTATATTTGTGCAATATACTGAATTGAATGGAGACAATACTATAATTTATAATCAAGAATTTAGGGAAAAGTATGAGTATATTATATATCAACGAACATTGTTTATGTTACAATTATAGTAAAGGTGATCAATCATTAATCATAAACAAAACTATTAAGGAAAGTGCCGGATGGGAAATGACTCCCCTCGAAAATACACTTTTATTTGTATTGGAAGGCGAACTTGTATTTTCTTTCGGGAAAAACACGGATAAGAAAGTAACCCAAGGTAAAATAGCCCTTATTCCTTCCGGATCGCAATTTAAATCAGTAGCAAAGAAAGAAACGAAGCTATTCGTTGTAAAGGTACCGCCTAATGTTCAGCTTTGCGACCGGTATTCACTGGAGCAATTATTACACGAAAGTGATAAAGATGAAGTCGATCTGCATTTCCTCGATATAAACGGAGTAATGCAGGATTACCTGCGGATGCTGAATGCCTGTATCCAGGAAGGGTTGAAGTGTACGCTTTTCTTCGAACTTAAAATAAAGGAATTATTCTATATATTCAGAGGTTTCTATACCAAAGATCAATTGTATTCTTTCTTCTATCCGTTGCTGAGTAACGACCTGACTTTCTCGGATTTTGTGCATAAGAACTACCATAAGGTAAAAACGGTAAAAGAGCTGGCTGCACTTGCTAATTATAGCTTATCCGGGTTTGTAAAAAGATTTAAGAAAGTTTTTGGTGTATCTGCTTATCAGTGGATGAAAGAGCAGAAAGCAAACCTCATTTATCATGAGATAAATAACATGACCAAAGCTTTGAAAGAAATCAGTTTTGAATACGGATTTTCATCTCCGGCGCATTTCAATGATTTCTGTAAAGCCCATTTTGGTGATACTCCCGGTAAAATAAGGAAGTCTAAAAAGACTAGCTGATAATTATTATTATTCTTTACAAAATTATTACATACAAGCTTTATAAATCTCTTATAGATTAAACCAATACGGCTTATAATCCGTTCTATCTTCTAAGTCGATTATCACATTGACTGGTAATTATTTAATTAAAGAGACTTATCTGAATTTTTTCAACATGAATATTTCGTTATATTTGTATTGAAGTATTTGTATCTTTACATATAAACGTCATTATGGAAAACGAAAAGAAATTTTTAGGCTTAATCGAAAAAGGTATAAGGGAAAACTGGGAGAGGCCTGCATACAGCGATTATGACGGAAGTACACTTCTCTACAAGGATTTTGCAAAAAAGATAGCCGAATTACATATCATCCTCGAAGCGATGGATGTGCAAAAGGGTGATAAAATTGCCCTTTGCGGGCGCAATTGCACCAACTGGGCTGTAACCTTCTTTTCGGTAATGACTTATGGCGCTGTTGTTACCACTATATTACATGATTTTAATGGCGAAAGCGTAGAAAATATAGTCAATCATTGTGATGCTAAAGTTTTCTTCGTCAATGAGCATGTATGGGAAAAAGTAGATCCGCTCAAAATTCCCGCTGTTGAAAAAATCATGCTGCTAGACGATTTTTCTATAATAAAATCGAATTCCCAGAAATTGAACCGGGTATGTTCCGAGCTGCCGATGGAGTTCAATAAAAAATACCCTAAAGGTTTTACGCAGGATGATATTAACTTCCACGACGAACAACCCGAAGAATTAGCGCTTATCAATTATACATCGGGTACGACCAGCAATCCGAAAGGAGTGATGCTTCCATACCGTAGCCTGTGGTCGAATACCGAATTTGCTATAAAAGAGATCCCGTTTGTAAGTGCCGGAGACGGTCTTGTCAGTATGCTTCCTATGGCGCATATGTATGGGCTGGCGTTTGAGATATTGTTATCGTTGGCTAAGGGCTGCCATGTTCATTTCCTGACGCGTTTGCCATCTCCCCAGATAATAATGAACGCTTTTCAGAAAGTAAAGCCGACGCTTATTATTGCAGTGCCGTTGATTATAGAAAAGATCATTACCGGGAAAGTCTTTCCGGAACTGAATAAGCAGCCTGTAAAGACGCTATTGAAAATTCCTATTGTAAAAGAACGTATATATGCTAAAGTGAGGGCACAACTTATGTCGGTATTCGGAGGACAGCTTATCGAATTAGTAATAGGAGGGGCTGCTCTGAATCCCGAAGTAGGGGATTTCCTTACCCGGATTAAATTTCCTTATACTGTCGGTTACGGCATGACAGAATGCGGGCCGCTGGTTTCGTATGAATATTGGGAAACTTACAGGGCTACTTCCTGCGGTACTCCGGTAGACAGGATGGAAGTCTATATCGATTCTTCTGATCCCCGTAAAGAAACAGGTGAAATCGTGGTAAAAGGAGATAACGTAATGTTAGGATATTATAAGAGTCCCGAAGCTACTGCCGAAGTGATGAAGGAGGATGGCTGGCTCAGGACAGGAGACCTTGGGGTGATGGACGATTCTAATTTTATTTATATCAGAGGACGAAGCAAATCGATGATCCTCGGGCCGTCCGGACAGAATATCTACCCGGAAGAAGTAGAGCAGGTTCTTAGTAATACCGATTACATAGCAGAATCTATTGTAGTAGACAGAGGAGAGGGAAAACTCCATGCTCTTGTTTATCTGGATGAAGACGCATTGAAAAAGAGTAACATCCCTACAGATGCGTCATCATTGGAAAAGCTGATACAGGCTGAGATAGACGAGGTAAATAAACGACTGCCTAAATACAGTATTATACGCGGATTTACTATTCGTGATAAAGAGTTTGAGAAAACTCCGAAAAGAAGTATCAAGAGATTTTTATATAATTGAGTACCTTCTACAGAGGCCTGATATTATGAGAGGGACTGTTGCGAATTGAAAATTTCGCGGTATACTTCCGATTTCTCCATCAACTCCGAAGAAGATCCTATGGCATCGATTTCCCCGTCTTCGAGAACGATAATCCGGTCTGCTGCCTGCATCGTATTGATGCGCTGTGTTATAACCAACACAGTCGTATTCTCCAAAAGTGTGGTTAAATTATTCCTGATTCTTTGTTCGGTAGTCAGGTCCACAGCACTGGTGCTGTCATCCAATATAAGGATTTTTGGTTTCCTTAGCAAGGCGCGTGCAATAGTCAAACGCTGTTTCTGTCCTCCCGAAAGGTTAACTCCGCCTCTTCCCAATAAAGTCTCATATCCCTCTGTAAAGGACATGATAAAATCATGTGCCTGGGCTGTCCGGGCGGCTTCCTCCAACTCCTGTTGAGTAGCGTCCGGTTTTCCCCATCTCAGGTTTTCGGCTATGGTTCCTGTAAAGAGTTCATTTTTTTGAAGAACCATTCCTACTTTATCGTGTATCTCATTCAGATTATATTCCTTTACATTTCTGTTATCGATGAGTACTTCTCCTTTTGTCGCATCATAAAGCCGGGGGATAAGCTGTACCATAGTAGTTTTAGCGGAACCTGTTGCACCGACCACAGCTATTGTTTCACCCGGATGTATCCGGAAGCTTATATTGTGTAATACGTCTGTTTCTCCTCCTGAATAACGGAAGCATACGTTCCGGAATTCTATTTCGCCTATATCTATTCTATTTTTGTCCGAAAGACCTTCCTGTGTGTTTTGCAGGGAAGGTTCGGTATCGAGTACTTCCAATATACGCCTCGACGAAGCTGTGGCGCGGGCTATGGTCATTATAACCATAGACATGATCATTAATGACATAAGTATCTGCATGAGGTAATTTACAAACGAAATTAGCTCACCTACCTT
>DQAM01000170.1 GCA_003523545.1 Dysgonomonas sp. | reverse complement strand
AGGAGGCCAATCATGCCGAAAGGCTTATTTCAATAGATGAATCCAGTAACAAAGCAAGTATACAGGTTCTTTCGGGAAAAACGATAACCCGTAATATCCAGCTGGTAGAAGAGGCTATAACCGAGCAGGGAAAAGATTATTCCAGCTATTATACTACAACCCAGGGAGAAAAAATACTGGTAGGTGAAGACGAAATAGTCTTTGAAGCGAACCGTACTCTCGGAGCTTATTTTTTCTATAAACTGAAAGAGTAATATAAAATTATTTACCCCATATCCTTGTATTTAAGTCGAGTATTTCCACAATTGATAAAATGTTTCCGAGATTCTGGCAGTAATATCTTATTGTTTCAGCTTTGAGTAGAGATTTGTCCATCCTGAAATAAAACAAATCGAATCTGCCGGATAAAGCCAGATAGAGCTTACCATCGATAAAAGAAGCATGTATATCCCTTTTGCCGATATGATTGGAGAGCTGTAAGAAATATTCCTGCATACTGGGTGTCAGTAAATACCGGGCTTCGATGGGATCAGTGGCATACACCACAAATCTTTTCTCGAACTCCGGATTTTCCAGATATACCATTTCACATTTCTGTATATTCCCTCTTTTTTCCTGCATCCATCTGCCGAACCCACCGAAAGCGCGTTCTGCAAAGTCGGGAAATATGTAAACCTCGTTATTAAATCGTTTGTTGCTGTCGGCAATGAAAAAGATTCCTTTGAATATTGTCCGCCATGCACTGGATTTTTTGGATTTTATTTCATATTCTGTGTGAAGTTTGGAAAACTGTAAGGATGTATTTCCAAGAATCCCCGAGATAAAGGTATCTCCTGAATATCTGTCATAACTTGTTCTGAAAATATTGGATTTGTTGTATTGTGATTCTGAAATCATAGCATCGGAATCGAAATGAGCCTTTTGTAGAAACTCGTTTACAATACGTGGGACAACTTTATGTTTAAAATAGAAGATAAGATCATTTTTATCTCCTCCTATCCAAAAATAGTATATGACGAAACTAATGAGTATAAATGCTATACAGATTATAAAAATATGATTGTTTGAAACGAAAACGAAAAAAATAATTAACGCTATGATAGAGAGGATAAAACCTATCAGAAACTTCTTGGTGTTATTTAGTATTTTCAATCTTGATGATTCCAGATCTTTTAAAGTATCGTGCAGATTTGAACTCAGATTTGTAACGATTCTTTCCAGATCAGCAGTAAATTTATCCATGGTATGAAATACAAAAATAATGGATCTGTTAATTTTTATCTCAGTTATTGAAGAATCTCTTTTGAAGAAATGTCCGTATCGATTTCAGGGTATTTTATCATACTTTTTAGTTTATAACCTATTTGCGAAGCAACTATATTGGTTGGGAAAACTTGTATGGCATTATTATAGATTAATATGGAAGCATTATAAGTTCTTCGGGCTGCGGCTATTTGTCCTTCGCATTCGTTGAGTGCAGCTTGCAAATAAGAAAATTGCTTATCAGCTTTCAACAAAGGGTAATTCTCTACTGTAACATTAAATGTTTTTATTGTGTGGTCCAATTGCTTATTTATATTGGCTTTTTCTATATCGGTAAGATCCTGTTTTTTTACTTCGCTCCTCAATTGAATTAGTTTTTCCAGCAGGCTCTTTTCGTATTTCATATATTCTTTTACTACCGTCACAAGATTAGGAATCAGATCGTAACGCTGTTTCAGCATAGCATCGACGGACCCGTGAGCATATTCAACTTTATTTTTAAGTACAATCAAGCGGTTTCGGAGGCTTATATATACCAATAGAAGAATAAAAACTATCGCAAGCAGAATATATATTATTGTCATATCTTAAATTGTCTTCCTGATATGTTAATTGCTCTCTGACAAAAATTGCCGGGCTCTTTCGATAATAGTATCCAGTCCTCTCTGCATATCCTCTCCGGTCATTTCCACTTTGATATCGGGTTCTATACCGAACTCGATATGTTCCTTTTCTGCGTTTACCATAGGGGATGAGGAAAAGCGTACAGACCAGCCGTTAGGCAATTCTGATGAAAACGGCAGTCCGCTTCCCCCCCCGGTTTTGTCACCTATTATGGTTACATTCGGGGCATATTTCATGGCATTAACAAAATCATTGGTTGCACTATAACAACGCCGGTTGGTCAGTAACACTACATTTTTCTGATAACGTATTCGCTTCGAAGGTTCTATATACCGGGCATAAGGTTTCGAGAAATCATTATGTCCTTTGCCGGTTTTATACATAATATAACTTACTAATGTTTTTTCATTGAAAAAGCGGGATGCTATTTTCTCTACATTGCTTAGTAGGCCTCCGCCGTTGTTGCGAACGTCGATTATGATGCCATTGCATGCGGATAGAGTATTAATAACCTGATCGAGATTAGATTCACCGACTCCACTCGAAAAGTTTCCATAATAAACGTACCCTATATTATCTTCCAGTATTTTATATCTGAGTCCTCCCGCAATTTTGAAATCGGTCCCCATATACGTATCCCGGTGTATCTGCTCATTGAAATTATCGGGGTAATCTTCATACCATTTCCAGTATCTGGCTATGTCATGCGTGGCATAAAGATTTACATGACCGTCTTTCAGTTCGGCAAGCATCTCTCCCAGCACAGTGAAAAAAGCTTCGTTAGGCATATCTTCCTGAATGCGTACTTTGTAGCGGGTGTAAACATCGTCCCAGTCTATATCCTTATATTCAAAAAAGCAATATTTCTCATCCATGATTTTCCAAAGAAGCTCGAAGTTTTCTTCCTTTGTATTTCCAAACTTGTCTTCATGGAAACAGGAGGACATAGATAATGCTGTCAATATGCTGATTACTAAGGCTGTTATTTTTTTCATCGCATTAAATCGTTTTATTACAGAAGCGAAATTGCATTCAGTCGGTAATATGAATACCGAAAGTAATTAAAA
>DQAM01000171.1 GCA_003523545.1 Dysgonomonas sp. | reverse complement strand
AGGACAAAGACAATTTCTAAATGATACAAAGAATACAAACCATATTCTTACTGATTGCAGCCATTCTTATGGCTGTAACTGTATTCAGCCCTTTAGCTATATTGGAAGGAGCCAGCAGGATAGTCACTTTTTATCCTTATGGTACCATAGAAGCAGGTAATATGGCTTATACGACTTGGGGAGTAATTGTATTTACCTGCTTAGCCGTTTTATTGCCATTGATAAATGTATTTCTTTACAAGAAGCGTAGGATGCAGATTAAAATATGTTCGCTTACCATACTTGTAATTGTTCTTTTTTACGTAACTATGTATGCTTACATCTATTCGATAATGGCTAAGAATGGATTATCTCTGGAAGGCGTAAAATATGGGATTATACTTCCGGCTATAGCTCTTATATTTATAGTATTGGCCTCTGTGAATATAAAAAAAGACGAAAGACTGATACAATCTTTAAACCGCATACGATAATCAACTATTTATATTATCTTAGTAAAGCTGCATATATATGCGGCTTTCTTTTTGTATATAAATTAAAAATAGGATGGCACAAAAAAGTCATCCTGCGGAAATATCCACAAGAACACGTTAAACTCAATAAACATGACCACAGTTTATGGTTTAATTATCAATTAATGGTTAAATCAGGAAAGTCCTATGCAAATACAGCTATGTCAAAACATCGGCTTGCATATATATCCTAATCTGTTGAAGAATATAACAATTAATTATTCCCACTCGATAGTTGCAGGGGGTTTGGATGAAATGTCATAAACTACGCGGTTTACACCTTTTACCTTATTGATAATCTCATTCGATACTTTCGCCAGAAACTCATAAGGAAGATGCGCCCAGTCGGCAGTCATTGCATCCGTAGAGGTAACCGCACGCAATGCGATTGTAAAATCATACGTACGCTCATCACCCATTACGCCTACCGACCGCACCGGAAGCAATATAGCACCCGCCTGCCACACCTGGTCGTATAAATGATAATCACGCAGCATGCGTGTATATATACTATCTGCATTCTGCAATATTTCCACTTTTTCAGGAGTAATATCCCCTAAAACCCGTATGCCTAATCCGGGACCCGGGAAAGGATGACGTTTGATCAGATGCTCCATCATACCCAATTCCAATCCGACGCGTCTTACTTCATCCTTGAATAACAGACGTAAAGGTTCAACCAGTTTCAGGTTCATCTTTTCGGGTAATCCGCCCACATTATGATGCGATTTTATTACCGTTCCCGTAATAGAAAGCGATTCGATAATATCAGGATAGATCGTACCCTGTCCCAGCCACTTGATATCTTTGAGTTTATGAGCTTCTTCATCAAATACGTCTATAAAACCTTTTCCAATAATTTTTCGTTTTTGTTCCGGGTCGGTAACTCCGGCCAAAGCCCTGTAAAAACGATCTTTAGCATTTACTCCGATGACATTCAATCCAAGATGCTCATAATCTTTAAGCACCTGTTCGAATTCATTTTTACGGAGCAAACCGTGATCCACAAATATACATGTCAGGTTTTTACCGATTGCCCGGTTGAGCAGCACTGCCGTAACCGATGAATCTACTCCTCCCGACAAAGCAAGTATCACTTTATCATCTCCTAATTTCTCTTTTAATTCGGCAACGGTAGATTCTATAAACGAAACGGGCGACCAGTCTTTACTGACTCCGCAGATATTCAGGAAATTATTCAGCAGTTTGGTTCCATCTGTAGTATGGAAAACTTCGGGATGAAACTGGACTCCCCATGTTTGTTCACCGTCAATCTTATAAGCAGCAGCTTTTACATCTCCTGTACTGGCTATTATCTGAAAATTATCAGGCATGGAGGTGATCGTATCGCCATGCGACATCCATATTTGTGTACCTTCCGATATGCCGTCGAAAAGCGGATTATCTGCTATAGCAACCAGATGCGCACGTCCATATTCACGGGAATCGCCTTTTTCTACCTTTCCTCCCGACGAATTGGCAAGGAATTGTGCTCCATAGCATATACCCAAAACAGGATATTTGCCCCTTATTTCAGATAAATCAGCTTTGAAAGCATCCGCATCATTTACCGAAAAAGGACTTCCCGATAGGATGACTCCTTTTATTGAAGAATCTCCGGAAGGGAATTTATTATAGGGAACTATTTCACAGTAAGTATTCAACTCACGAACACGTCGTCCAATAAGCTGTGTAGTCTGTGAACCGAAATCTAGAATAATAATTTTTTCGAGCATACAAATAGACTTTGTTTTTTAAGCATACAAAGATAAGAAAAGATTAACATTAAATTTATTTTTACATTGCCCTGTAACATTTATTCATTAGTTTCAGTCTTTATTAAAAATCAAAAAGAATAAATGCTATGAAAAAATTATTTTTTACCACCCTCTTAAGTATATTATCCGTTAGTATTTTCTCTCAAACAATTGAACAGCTGTTTTCTATGTTTGCCAGTGATGGATGTTCGAAATTAGAAGTCCTCGACGAAGACGAATGGAAATTTGCCAAATATGTTTTTTCCCGGATAGATCCCCTATTTTATGATATGGATAAAACCGAACAGATAAAAGATTCCGTGAATAGTACATGGTTCAATAAGGTGTTTACTTATAACGATAATGGATATAGTCTTGATTTTGAAAAAGTGAAAGCCGAAGCATCTAAGGTAAACCACACGGATATACCTCAGGTAAATGAATTCATATTTA
>DQAM01000172.1 GCA_003523545.1 Dysgonomonas sp. | reverse complement strand
AAAATATCTCTTAAATCTGTGTAGCCTGTATTCTGATTACTCCTTTCAGGGCAATTCTATTCTCAAAATCTTTTCAATTCCTGATACAATCTTTGTATCGGGAGACCCATTATATTGAAATAAGAACCCGACATATATTCGACCGCTACGTATCCAATCCACTCCTGAATACCATATGCTCCTGCTTTATCTAACGGTTTATATTTGGATACGTAATAATCTATTTCAGAATCATCTAGCTTAGCGAATCGAACTTCGGAAATAACTGAAAAAGATTTCTGTTTAGTGATAGTGGTTAAAGTGACACCTGTTATAACCTGATGTGTTCTGCCTGAGAGGTTGTGAAGCATCTGTCTTGCGTCATCTTCATCTATTGGCTTCCCATATATCTCACCATCTAATAACACAATTGTGTCTGCCGTAATAAGCATTGTTTTATCATCGAGATAAGGAATGTATGCTTCCGATTTTTTCACCGAAATATATTCTGCTACTTTTTCCTTTTCTAATGAATCGGGATAAGTTTCATCCACATCGGGTAAAACTTTCACCTCATACTCCAAATCCAGTCCCGATAAAAGTTCTTTTCGACGCGGAGAATTCGAAGCTAATATAATTTCATAATCGAATTTCATCGGATAGCTTCTTTGATGCGCATCAATCGGGTCATAAGACCTTCCATCTGGTCGAGCGGAAGCATGTTGGCTCCGTCCGATTTGGCGTTTGCCGGGTCGTGGTGCGTTTCGATGAATAACCCGTCTACCCCGACAGCAATACCTGCCTTGCAGATAGTCTCTATCAGCTTAGGCTGACCGCCTGTAACTCCCGACTGCTGATTGGGTTTCTGCAAACTATGTGTTCCGTCCAGAATAACAGGATAACCAAATTCCTGCATTTCGGGTATTCCCCGGTAATCGACTATCAGGTCGCCATATCCGAAAGATACTCCCCGCTCTGTCACCGACACGTTTGTATTACCCGAATCTATTACTTTCTGAATGGCAAACTTCATCGCATGAGGTGCCAGGAATTGTCCCTTTTTAATATTTACCATTTTGCCTGTCTGGGCTGCAGCAATCAATAAATCGGTCTGACGGCACAGGAAAGCCGGAATCTGTAGAACATCGACATATTCGGCGGCCATAGCGGCTTCATGGGTTTCGTGAATATCAGTCACGACAGGAATGCCAAAAGTCTCACGAACTTTACGGAGAATCTTCAAGGCTTTTTCATCGCCAATTCCGGTAAATGAATCCACCCTCGAACGGTTGGCCTTACGGTACGAGCCTTTAAATACATACGGGATATCCAGCTTAGAAGTAATATTCATCACCTTTTCGGCAATGTGAAGAGCCATTTCTTCTCCTTCGATGACACAAGGTCCCGCCAAAAGAAAAAAGTTATCGTTCTTTAAATCTTTTATATTCATATTTTTATAGTTAATGCCTTTTGCTATTAAAATATTTATAGATAAGCAGCCATTAGCTAATAGCTATCAGCTGATAACTTAAAATCGATGCAAGTTACAAAAAATGTACAATAAAGGCATGCCTTCGTAACATCGATTGTATTTGAAGTGCAAAAACTATACCTTTGCACAAAATTTTAGCAAGATGATAAACGAATTCTCCCAATATCTACAAAAAAACATTTTTATATCTTTTGACCTGAAAGCAGTCCTGTTCGATATGGACGGTGTACTCTACGACTCCATGAAATATCATGCCCGTTCGTGGTATGAAACTATGACTGAAGAAGGATTGGACTCCACTCCAGAAGAATTCTATATGCACGAAGGCCGTGTCGGGAGCAGTACGATAGACATCATTATGTACAGGGAACGGGGAATGCACGCTACCGAAGAACAAAAGAAACGCATCTATAAACGCAAATCGGAGCTTTTCAGCTTGTATAATGAAGGTGATACAATCCCATACGCATACGATATGCTGAAAGCTGTGAAAAGTAAAGGTTTAGACTGTATACTGGTGACAGGGTCGGGACAACCTACTCTGCTGGATAAGCTGGATGATAATTTCCCCGACATTTTCACTAAAAACAAAATGGTGACGGCTTTCGATGTTCAATACGGCAAGCCTCACCCCGAACCTTATCTGAAAGGATTGGAAAAAGGCGGAAATCTGAAACCCAACCAAGCAATTGTCATCGAGAATGCACCGATGGGGGTAGAAGCGGCCTCTGTAGCGGGACTTTTCACCATAGCAATAAACACGGGTCCTTTAGATGAAAAAGTTTTATGGGATGCCGGAGCTAATATTGTCCTTCCTTCCATGAAAGCGTTACTCGATAATTGGGAAGATTATTACACTATTTTATCAAATAAGAAAACAGGACAATAATAACTAGAGCGGGAAGCATATTTGTAACATTTATTTCTTTTATTTTGAGGATATTGATAGCAAGTCCCATCAATAAAATCCCCCCTGTGGCAGTCAGATTATCAGTCATGCTTTCACTCATATACCGCATAATAAATGAAGCAAATAAAGTGAGTCCTCCCTGATAAATAACCAAAGGTATAGATGAAAAAATTATAGCTATGCCGAACGATGCACCCAGAGCGGCAGCAGATATTAAATCCATAATAGACTTTGTATACAGAAGATTGGGAGTATTACCCATCCCGTCTTCTATCGCACCTAAAATAGACATGGAACCGACGCAAAACAGTACGGAAGCAGTCACAAATCCCTCGCTGAATCTGTTACCATCTTCGGCAGTGGGTTTCGAAAACCTTTTCTGCAGATACTCTCCTGCTCTTTTCAATGATTTATCAATATCCAGCAACTGGCCGATAACCGCACCGACAGTAATGCTGACCACTATGAGTATCAGACTCTGAGCCTTCAATGACATAGAAATACCGACGGCAAGCGTAAATAATCCGATACCCTGAAACAAGATATTGACCATTTTCTGAGGCAATCTGGAATGAATTGCCGTTCCCACTGCACCCCCTATTATAATAGCCCCTGCATTAGCCAGTGTTCCAATCATATTCAGATGTTGATTTGATTCATATTCATTCTTTCCGCAAAAGTACCAAAAACAAAATACATCTATATATTTTCAATTACTTTAGTTGATAAACTACTTCGTTTTTGTGTCGAAATGTACTAAAAATCATCCACACGAATTTCAAATGAATATGAATAGGATGAATAAAGGATATTTTTGTTGTTTTT
>DQAM01000326.1 GCA_003523545.1 Dysgonomonas sp. | reverse complement strand
ATCGGAAGCAGAATAATGCTGTAAATGTAATTTCTCCTTCTCGAAATCTGCTATCGGGAAATCGAATTCTAAGTTAATATCCCGGTATATATCGAAAGTTGAAGCAATATTCGTTCTTATATTCAAGAATACAGTTTTCTCTTCCTCCTCTTTTCCTTTTTTCTTCTTCTTTTTTTCTTCTTTCGGCGGTTCTTTCGGTCTGCTTCTGTTTACAAAGTTCAATGTATCTGTACGGGGTTGAAGCTGATTGAGGGTATCGGTCATCATGTACGTTACTTTCAGCCTGATGCTGTCCATGGCTACCATTGTAGGTTTGGTCAGCCAGTATTTGAGGGTATCGTTCCCAATGCCTTTTTCCAATATAGACCACTCGGACATTTCAACGGGTACATCCAAAGCCTCTACCTGAGGCATTTCGGTAGGAGCGCCGAAATATATGGTTAGCAGATCGTCCGTCAACCGCTCGTGTTTTTGCAGATACTGCCTCATAAATGGAGACTTAAAGGAACGGAGGACTATATCATCGGGAAGAAAACGGGTATATGAAACTTCTTTCAAAGAGTCGAATGCAAATGTCTTTATATTGAATATACTATCGTAACGGATAGCTGTTTCCGAACTGGGAGTAATAACTTCATCGAAAAACGCAATGCTCTCGTCGGGATTGTCGTACATATAATCCCGGTTGAGGTCGTCTAGTGCGAATACTTTGTATTCGCCGGGAGATATACCTTTGATAGAAAAGAATCCGGCTTCATTCGTCCTTGATATACGTTGAAAAGGCGTGTTTGTAAAAGCAGTATCCGACAGATTGGAGTGTATACCTACATATATTCCCGAAACAGGTTCGAGATTATTGGCGGTAAGCACCTTTCCCGAAATGGCAAGGGTATCGATAACATCTCCTGTCGAAAATGACAAAGCGAAATTCTCGAGCGGATTGCTTTCGTTGTTATCTACTATCGCATCGGTAAAGTCGATTGTATAGGTTACATCCGGTATCAGCGTATCTTTTATCTCTACTACTACTTTATTGTTTTGTGAACGTATGACGGGAAAATTCTTTTGAGGAGGAGTTATGATAACTTTTTCGCTTGGCTTTTCGACCTGTACAAGTTCGTCAAAGATTATCTCTATACGCCGGGAAGTAACATTCAGCGCGTTATGCTCCGGAGACGAACTTACGACAACGGGCGGATCGAAGTCATATTCCCCTCCTGAGGGCGAAGCCATATTGGCACAGGATATTACTATAACTCCGATTACAAATGCTAACGTAATTCTCAGGCTATATTTTCTCAATCTCTTTAATCTACAGTCTATCATGTTCATCTGCCTCAATTTCCGACAAAAATACAATGTTTTGGGAAACGTTTATTCATTTAGAGAGCAAAGATTCGTTTGAATATCAAAATTTACTGTCATCCTTCTGGAATATATTCAATAAGGATTTGACAGGAAAAACTTTACTTAGTTTAAAAACAGAAAATAATACCGACATTATAAATATAGGTATGCCTGCAATAATAATATATTCACTTGAATATTGGACTATGCAAAAAGCTAATAAAACTAGAATAAAACTAATAAAACCTATCAATAGGTTTTCTTTTGTCCAGCGGAAACTACATAATCTCTGTCCCCAAATCAGTACTATAAACAGATACACGATGTATGCCAGAAAATATGCAATACCAGCCGATTCTAAATAAAACTTATCATACAATAAATAAGTAAATGCCAGATATGAAACCAAAAATAACATTTCGGAGATGAAATAAAGCCTGCCTTTGCCTTTTGCCAGTAATATAAAACCCAAAGGCCAGGACAATACTTTGAAGAATGTGCCCAGTACCTGCCAGTTCATCATCGAAGAACCACCTGCGAATTGTGATGAGTAAAGCAGTGTAAGGATTATTTTTGATAATAATAACAGAGCAATAATAATAGGTACGGCAATGATAAGTACGATGTAGCTTTGCTCATTGATTAATTTTATGGAGGCATTTTTATCTTGTATAATGGAGCACAAGCGTGGATAAAAGTCCGAACCCATAGATCTGAGTATCAGCATTACGGATACTCCGGTAACGGACCATACTGCCTGATACAGCCCGACGGAGGAAAGTCCCAGATTGTCTGTCAGAAAAGCCCGGATGAGAAAATATCCTACTAAGGTCAGGATGGATGAAATAACAATGTAAAATCCCAGCCTGAAAATAGTTATGCCTTTTTGTATGATTTCACGGGATGAAACGGGGATAGTTTGCAGATTCAATTTCCTGCGGTAATGATAAGTAAAAAAGAAAAGCAGGATACTTCCTATAATGAAAGCGGGAATGATTGCCTTTTCCCGGAAAAAATAATAGAGTGGCAAGGTGGCGACAAGCCCAAGAGCAGTGCTTATGACTGTAGCCTTTACCATATAGCCTATCTTTCTCAATCCATGCAGTACTACCATCTGACCGGCACCCAGCAGGGAAAAGAATACACAGACAGATAAAAACAAAATATGTAAGGTATAAGCACCCGAACCGAAAGCCCATATGGAAATAGGATAGCTGAAAATAATTGACAGTAAAAATCCGAAAACGGCGAGTATTAAGGATATACGGTCGATCAGGGATATATTGCGGATAACTATTTCTTTATTTCCCGATTGGCTTACTGATGCGATCTCGCGTACTCCGCCTGTCTCTATACCGATACCGGATACAGACTTTATCAGATCGATAATATTCTGGAAAATACTTATAAGCCCGATACCGGCAGTACCAAGCCAAACGGCAAGGATCTTATTGCGGATTATCCCGAGTATGACGATTATCACCTGGGAGCCTCCGAAAATACCTGTAGACCTGATTATCTGCTCGTATGATTTTTTGTTTTCTGCCAACGCCTGTTCCTCCGGAGATATTTCAAACTCATAAAGGTAATCATATTTTTTATTTACTTGATTAGTACTAAAAAAAGGGCTGTCCAAAAAGTAATATCACACTATCAAAGTGTTATCATTATTGTCATTCTGAATGAAATGAAGAATCTTGATCTTAAAAAAACAAGATGTTTGAGTCGCCTACGCTCCTCGATCGCTTATTGTCGCCTTTTGTCATTTTGAACAAAGTGAAAAATCTCTTTATCTACAAAGCATGAGACGCTTCCTTACCTCAGGATGACAAAGGTGGGTACGACATTAAATTCTTTTTAGTACTTATGATGGCACAAAATTATACAAAAAATATGTGATAAGATATTCGTAGAGAATAAAAATACAAAGCGATACGTATAAAATATTGGGTTTCATAGACAAATATTATATAATATGCCATTATCTGCCCATTATTTACAATAAAAAAATTTATTATTCCCGCATATTTTTTACATTTGTAATTATAATCTTTTCTGTTTTTATCTAATACCCCTTCACCATGGACCGGGATATACTATACCAAAACCTGATGGAAGCGATTAAACAGAAAATACCGCTTAATAAGAATGTGGTAAATGTCCTTATGGAAATCCTTCAAATTCAGAAAGAGGCGGTATACAGGCGTATAAGCGGAAAAGTTCCCTTTTCATTTTTCGAAATAGTTACCATTTCCGAGAAGCTCGATTTTTCATTGGACGATATAGTAAATCCCAGTTATTCCAATAGTAAACCTTCCGGTTTCCTCATTACCGAATTTATAGATCCTACGGCAAACTATTACACTGTTCTGGAGGAAATGGTTATGCTATTGAGGTCTCTAAAAGAAAATGAAAACGCGGAGGGTTGTGAAGCAACCAATACCCTGCCCCAGCCCATCTACCTGATGCATGAAAATATATCCCGCTATTTTCTTTTCAAATGGGAATTGCAAAATAGAGAACGGAGTGAGATAATTCCATATAAAGACATTACTATTCCGCCCAAGCTAAGAGAGATACAACTTGAAAATGCGCATGTTATAGAAAACCTGCATACAGGCAATTATATTTTTGATAATCTGTTATTCCACCATTTGGCAGAAGAGATAAAACTATTCCGGTCTATAGATTTGATTTCGGAGGAAGAATGCCGGTTAATAAAGGCCGACCTGTTTTCTATTCTGGAATTTATCCAAAATCTGGCAAAAAAAGGTCATTATGAGAACTCTGGAAATAAAATCAATATTTACATCTCAGCCATAACCATCCCGACCAGTTATTGTTATATACGGACGGATGAGATTCAGTTGTCGCTTATCAAGGCGTTTTCCATCAACGGGGTTACTTCTACAGAAAAAAAGATTTTTGAGAAAGTCAAATGCTGGCTGGACTCTTTCAAACGCCACTCTACTCTTATTTCACAAACAGGAGAAAAAGAAAGAACACACTTTATAAACGACCAACGACTGGCTATACAATCTATATAAAAATATCTGGCTGAAAATCAGATGTAGTAATCCGATATGTCTACTATTCCCGCCTTTATGGCATAGCGCGTCGCTTCGTGTACATTGTTTACACCCAGTTTGCGGAAGATATTTTTACGGTGGGTAACTATTGTATGAAAACTCACATTCCTTCCGACAGCTATTTCTTTGGTACTTTTTCCCGAAGCTATATCTTTCAAAATCTCTTTTTCACTTGCCGTTAAGTTATAGTCCATTCCCTCGTCCATAATCTTTTTCAGCATGGAAAGATGATTTTCCACATCCCTGCAGATATAGGTATCATAATAAATAGCTGTATGTACAGAACTTTTTATCTCCTCTAAGGAACTTATTTTGTGAACGATACTAAAGTCCATTTTATTAGCCAAAAGGTATCTCAGGAATGTATCCGAAAGTTCATCCGAGAATAATATCCACGATACTTTATTGTACCGCTCCTGCACAATATGCAGTTCCGACACAGAAGAAAAATCAAACATGGTATAGTCGAGCAATACTACACTATTCTCATTGTCCGACAAATAGTTTATTAATTCTGATTTATTGGAAACTATGGATACTTCGTTTATATCTTTCATGGTATTCAGTATACTGAGAATACCCAAACGCGTTATTTCCTGATTGTCTGCGACTACAAAATTCCTCATTACCTGCAAAACTAAAAAAAATTGCGGAATTACCTCCGGGTAAATCCGCAACAAAATAATCTTTTTTAATCAATCAACTACCTGATTTTACCAGTTACTTAATCTCAATTTTCTTTATTTTATCTTCTATCGCTTTGTCCATTTTCGGCAATACTACTTCCAGTATACCGTCTTTCTGTTTAGCTTCGATATTTTCTCTATCTATGTTCTCGGGAATTGTGAAACTACGTACAAAAGACGATTGCCTGAATTCCTGACGCAATACCTTGTCATCTTCGTCTTTTTCTTCGTTTCTTACTTCTTTATGTGCCGATATTTTAAGCACGTTTTTATCTATTTCGATTTTAAAATCGTCCTTATCGAATCCCGGAACGGATAGTTCTAATTTGAATTCTTTCTTGTTCTCTTTTATGTTTGTTGCCGGCAGACGGTCGCCTTCGAAAAAGTTATCGAAAAAATCATCATTCCACCAACGGTTCAGCAAGGATGGAAATAATCCTCCCGAACGATCTAATCTTCTTAATTGATTGCTCATAGTTTTTCCTCCTTTATTTTAGTTAATAATCCATTTTCTTCTTGCGATTTGATAAATTCAAATTCATTAAAGAATGAACAAACTCTTTGCCAAAAATCAACAAAACAGGCATACAAGAGGAGCCTGTATCATATTAATATCCTGAAAAACAGCAATAAAAATAAAAAGACAAACGTTCTTCACGATTGTCTTTTATATAACATATATAAATCAGAATTATGACAAAATGTCAGAATCCGAATCTATTCTATATTTTTAGCGAATCACAACTTAGCAATAGCCCGTAGTAATAAATATCCTCCGAATACCTGCACCAGCATGCCCGGGATACCTATCCTGAAATCCTGTATGGCAACAAAAAAATCTTTTACTATCGCCCATTCGGCAAGTGTTCCCAATATTTGATATACCAATACCGACAACGCAATTGCTACAAATGATATCTTACCGCAACGATGAGCTGCATAAGATGCCGCGACAGCTAATAAAGTCGATTTTACCATAATTTCGGGCAAAACACCGGCCGGAGGCATTCCAAATAATACATGGTTTACTAACGGTGAAAGGATAGCAGTGAGAAGCCCTACCCGGATACCGTATTTATAGGCGGCAATCAAAGTAAAGAAATAGATCGGCAGCCATGTAAGCCCCCCGCCCGGAACCATGTGCGCAATCTGAGGCAGGATCAGGTTACCGATAACAAAAAGCAATGCGAATAAATAAGTTTTCGTTTGATTATAAGTCAACGAATAAAGTTTAACAGTTGTATCCATAATCCTATTACTTATTTTTGATTAATAATCGTTTCCAACCCATTAAAATAAAGATAGTAATCAACACATTAGCGGATTTGAAACAGTAAATCATGACATTTAGTTAACAAAAAGTATTCAGTAAAAATAAAACGTTTTTTAATTTATATGCAAAAAAATAAGAACATTTAACTTTTTTAATTGACTATTCTGTAAAATTTAAACCTAATAACCCATATCCACTCCCGAAATAAGGTATATATTTGTAAACGAATTTATTTATATTAATAAATGTTACCATGAAAAATTTAATCTACCTCTTTACCGTTGCTTTATTTGCTTCATTTCTTATCGGTTGCAGCGACGACGATGACAACAATTCATTTCTTAAACTCGAGAGTTATGAAACAGAAATCAATTTCGGCCAGACAAAGTATATAGGCATCCTTCATTGGGGTGGCGACAAAAATAAGATTACTGCAGTAGCCGCTAATGAAGAAATACTGTCGGTAAAACTAGTGGGCTCTAAAGAGATGGAAAGATCTTCCCTTACACAAAATTACCTCTATATTGAAATATTAGGTACCGGCGATGGCGAAACATCTGTAATTGTAAAAGATGAGGAAGGAAACCAGGCCACCGTCAAAGTAAAGGCTCATGATGAATATGCAGAATTCAAAAAAGACGAAACTGTGCGTCTTATACTCGATGACAGTAAATATAAAATAAACCTCAAAGAAGGAGATTCAAACGGCGGTAAATATACTTTCGAAAGGCAAGGAGATATCGTCACATTCCGGTGGGAAAATGAAGAAAACGGAAAATCGGCTACAATAACATATACCGAGACAAACCCGGAATTTATGTTTTCGTGGGATATACATACCGATGGCGTTCTTACATTAATCAATCCTGATGCGGAGAACGAATCAGAAAAAGAAATAATCATACAATTACCGTACCTGAAAGCAATAAGCGAACAAGGCAAGATTAATGTTCCGTCAGGATCAGAAATGGGACAATATATTCCTGAAAAAGTATGGATATTATTCCGTCTTCCGGCAAAAGATGGACAAGAAAAAGGTACATTAGGTTATCTGGTAGGAAAAGTAAAATACAGCAAATAATCAGTAAATAGGATATATCCGCGAGCCCGGCCCAGATATCGGCCGGGCTTTTTGTTTTATATGTATTCTACAAGCGGTAGATAAAAAAAGATATTCATATTCAAAGAATATTTTCTCTCTATTTAGAACATAATCTGTATTTAATTCGATAATTTTGCAGTTCAATTTTCAATACAGTCGTATGGACTTTCTTGAACTGGTAAAAAAAAGACAGAGTACACGTAAATACGATACTTCGCGACAGGTCGAACCTGAAAAATTACAAAACATAGTCGAAGCGGCCCGCATGGCTCCTTCGGCATGTAATGCACAGCCCTGGCACTTCATTGTGGTAGACGAACCCGAATTGAAGAATAAAGTGGCTGATGCAGCGTCAGCCCGTTTATTAGGGATGAGCCACTTTACAAAACAAGCTCCTGTACATATACTTATTGTAGAAGAAAAGGTGAACTTTACTTCGGGTATCGGCGGGATGGTCAAAGACAAACATTTTGCCTATGTAGACATCGGTATAGCTGCCGCCCATATCTGTTATGCCGCCGAAGCACAAGGACTGGGAAGCTGTATTCTCGGCTGGTTCAATGAATCGAAAGTAAGAAAATTACTTAACATACCCGAAAATAAAAGGGTACTGCTCGATATCGTAATCGGATATCCGGCAGAAGGGCTACGCAATAAAAAAAGAAAACCTGCAGAAGAGGTTATTTCATACAATTCCTATCCACAATGAAATTAACGGACAAACAAGTAGGGAACCTCACTATGTTTTGTGTGGTTTCCTTTTTCGCTGTAAACATACCCATCAGTAAACATCTGCTTGCAAACGGGTATATATCCCCCTACGGGCTTACTCTTGCCAGAATGGCATTTGCAAGCATCGCTTTCTGGGTTACTTCGCTCTTCATGAAAAAGGAACATGTAGAGCGAAAAGATAAACTGATATTACTGGCTGGAGGCCTGCTCGGAATCACCTTCAATCAGGGATTATTTATCTGGGGACTTTCCAATACATCCCCAGTGGATGCCTCTATGATTACTACCTGTACTCCTTTATTCGCCATGATAATAGCCGCTTTGGTACTCAAAGAGCCCATTACCGGTAAAAAGGTTTCGGGTGTACTTATCGGAGGTTTAGGAGCTATATTTCTGGTTTATACAGCGCATCACGGGGATATGGCCAACGATCCCAGCATGAAGGGCAATATAGCCGTAGCTTGTAGTTCGCTCAGTTATGCCACTTTTCTGGTGGTAACACGCCCGCTTACATCCAAATATTCTTCAGTAACTATGATGAAATGGATGTTTCTGTTTTCAACGATCCTTCTGCTTCCGTTTTTTTACAAAGATCTAGTTCATGCACCGCTTTTCAACCAGACAGACTCCTATCCGTTGATAATGATCGCTTATACCCTGCTGTTTGCCACCTTTATACCGTACATGCTAATCCCTATTGCCCAGAAGAAAATCAGGCCGACAACTATATCCATGTACAACAACCTGCAACCTTTGATTGCCTCATTTATCGCCATATTGTTGGGACAAGACAGTTTTTCGATTGAGAAAGTCATCTCAGGAGTACTGATTTTGTTTGGAGTTTATCTGGTTACGGTCAGTAAGTCGAGGGCTGACATCGAAGCAGAAGCTGCTTCGGGAGAAGTTAATAATAAATAAGATAAGAACTATTGTTGCTATAAATATTTTAATAG
>DQAM01000327.1 GCA_003523545.1 Dysgonomonas sp. | reverse complement strand
CGCTCTTCCGATCTTGAGTGGGATTACATCTTTGTAAGTTTCTGTTTTCGATAATTGTACATTAATGGCTTTTTCACCTTTTTCAGCGGCACCCACCAGATTTGGCAGGTCCAGATAAGCATCCGGTCCTATGACCAGATCTGCATGATGCTTTTCTATCAACTCTTTTTGCACCCGCTCAGCCATACAGCCTAACACTCCGATTATCATACTTCTTTTCTTTTTCCTTCTAATGGCATTGAAATATTCTAACCTTTGAATAACCCTTTGTTCGGCGTGGTCTCTTACGGAACATGTATTCACAAAAACAGCATCTGCATCGTCGAGTTTTTCGGTTACAGTGTAGCCGTCCATCTCCATAATCGAGGCTACAACTTCGCTGTCGGCTATGTTCATCTGACATCCATAAGTCTCGATGAACAATTTCTTTTCAGTCGTGGATTTAAAGTCCAGTCCCTTTGTATCGCTCATAAAATAATATATTAAAATTAAAATCGGGACAAAGGTAATTGATTTTATCGGCGAACTTGAAATATGTTGAAGTTTTTCGCCCTTTATAAGTGAATTTCTATGTAATAATTTTATACTTTTGTATAGTCTTAAATATTCAAATAACTATATATTTAAAATATGGAAGATGTAATTTTTTATCTGATGGTTGCTGGGGCTGTAATTGTGAATATAGTCCGTAATTATCAGAAAGCATCAAAGGAAAATAAAGAACGGGATATATCGAAGCCTGTTGTAATTCCTCCGGTAAAAACATCTAAAGAGAAGGTATCGAAACGCACAGATATTCCTAAAAAAGAGTCAGGATATGATTTCACAGGAAGACAAGAAACAATTACTGAAAAATATCCGTCTCAATTACCCGAATCTTTCTTAAATACGAATTATGAATCCCTTGAATCACTCGATTCGCTTGAAAGTTATAATTTTGAGGATTCAAATCAAACGTTTTCTTCTCTGAGAGATGCAAATCAAATTTCCGAAATAGAAGAGACTGTTTTAGAATCACCGGGTTTGGATTTACAATTAAATACTCGGGAAGATTTAAGAAGGGCGTTTGTCCATTCATTAATTTTCGACCGTAAATATTAACAATGCGAAAATATAAAAACCTAATCAATATAATTAAGTAAAAATGGCACTAAGATTCTTGACTGCGGACGAGGCTGCGCGTCTTGTCAAGAACGGCTACAATGTAGGTTGTAGCGGATTTACTCATGCAGGTTGTCCCAAAGTAGTTCCCGGCGAAATCGCTAAAATTGCAGAAGAAGAACATGCAAAAGGTAATCCTTTTAAAATTAACGTATTTACGGGTGCTTCTACCGGAGACAAACTGGATGGAGTATTATCCCGTGCTCAAGCGATTAATTTCCGCACCCCGTATCAGACTAATAAAAGTATGAGGGATGCCATTAATGAAGGAGAAATAAAGTTTTGCGACCTTCACCTTTCTACCTTAGCTCAGGATTTGCGTTATGGCTATTATGGACCGATTGATGTTGCTATAATAGAAGCCTGTGATGTGACAGAAGACGGTGAAATAGTTCCGACTTGCGGTGTAGGGATTTCCCCCACAATTGCAAATATGGCTGAAGTGGTTATCGTCGAATTGAATAGATGGAATCCTAAAGAAATGAGGGGTATGCACGATATTGCAGAACCCGTCGACCCTCCTCATAGACACGATTTACATATATTCGGCGTAAGGGACAGAGTCGGTAAAGAATATATAAAAGTAGACCCCGCAAAAATAATCGTTGTTGAGACAAACGAGGAAAACGAAGGAGGGCCTTTTGCTCCGGTTGATGATGTTACTGCTAAAATTGGGGAAAATGTGGCTAATTTCTTCGTAAATGAAATGAAAGAAGGTCGTATGCCCGAATCATTCCTACCGGTACAGTCGGGAGTAGGTAACATTGCCAATGCAGTACTCGAAGCGATGGGTAATAATAAAGATATTCCTGATTTCGAAGTTTATACTGAGGTTATCCAGGATGCTGTAATCAAGCTGATGGAAAGCGGACGTGTTAAATTTGCAAGCGGATGTTCTTTGACAGTGAGTAATCCTTGTATAGAAAACATATATAAAAACCTGGATTTTTTCAAAGAAAAACTTCTGCTTCGTCCTTCTGAATTCTCAAATAATCCGGAGATGATCCGCCGTCTGGGTATAATAGCTATCAATACGGCAATTGAAGCTGACATCTTCGGTAATATAAATTCTACTCATGTCATGGGGACCAAGATGATGAACGGTATCGGTGGTTCGGGAGACTTTACACGTGGTGCTTATGTTTCTATATTCGTAACGCCGTCTACAGCAAAAGGAGGAAAAATCAGCGCGATTGTCCCCGCTGTTTCACATGAAGACCACAGCGAACATTCGGTAAAAATAATTATATCGGAGTATGGAGTTGCTGATTTGAGAGGAAAGTGTCCCAGAGACCGTGCCTTGGAAATAATCAACAAATGTGCGCATCCTGATTATAGGCCTCTTTTATTGGAGTATTTAGAAAATGGTCCGCAAGGACAGACTCCCATGGATGTATATAATTGCTTTGCATTCCATAAAGCATTCCTTGAAACAGGTGATATGCATAATGTAAAATGGGAAAATAGATAAAAATATATTCCATATATTTTAATTAAAGCCAGCTGATTAAAGCTGGCTTTGTTATTTTTAACAAAATTCAATAAGCAAATTTATCTTATGAGTGTTATTATCTGTAACTATATGGATGCTTTCAAGTAAAAATATTTTTGGAAAACTTTTTGAGTTCTTTGAAAATATAAATATCTGTTTTTCAATTAAATAAAAAATATTTTAGAAAACTATTGCTTTTGTTGAAAAGTAATTGTTGTAAAATTTGTATCATCCATACATAGTAATTACTTTCGTAGGAGAAAAGAAAACGATAATTTCAAAAAATATAATGGAACGGCAGATTTACACATTTGATGAAGCTTATGAAGCGACTTTAGACTATTTCAAAGGAGATGAGCTAGCTGCTAAAGTATGGGTTAACAAGTATGCATTGAAAGATGCATCGGGAAATATCTATGAGAAGACTCCGGTCGATATGCATTGGAGACTGGCCAACGAAGTAGCCAGGATCGAGAAAAAATATGACAACGGAATGTCGGCCCAGGAACTTTTCGACCTGTTTAAAGAATTCAGGTATATAGTTCCCCAAGGAAGTCCTATGACCGGAATCGGCAATGAATTCCAGATTGCATCTTTATCCAATTGTTTTGTAATCGGCATAGACGGTTATGCAGATTCTTACGGAGGTATTATGCATATCGATGAAGAACAGGTACAGCTGATGAAACGTCGCGGAGGGGTAGGACACGACCTGTCTCATATCCGTCCAAAAGGTTCTCCTGTAAAGAACTCTGCATTGACATCCACAGGCTTAGTTCCTTTTATGGAAAGATATTCGAATTCGACCCGTGAAGTTGCACAGGACGGCCGCCGTGGAGCTTTGATGTTGAGTGTTTCCATAAAACATCCTGATGCCGAATCGTTTATCGACGCAAAAATGGTAGAAGGAAAAGTTACGGGAGCTAATGTCTCGGTGAAAATCGATGATGATTTTATGCAGTCTGTCGTTGACGGTACTCCCTATACTCAGCAATATCCGGTGAATTCGAAATCTCCTTCGTATGTAAAAGATACCAATGCCGGAGAATTATGGAAGAAGATTGTCCATAATGCATGGAAATCAGCAGAACCCGGAGTTCTTTTCTGGGATACGATTATACGTGAATCCGTTCCCGACTGTTATGCAGACCTGGGATTTAATACCGTATCTACAAATCCATGTGGAGAGATACCTCTCTGTCCGTACGACAGCTGCCGTCTATTAGCTATAAACCTTTATTCGTATGTTGTAAATCCATTTTCAGATAATGCCTATTTCGATTTTGAACTGTTTAAAAAGCATGTGGCTGTAGCACAGCGTATCATGGATGATATAATCGACCTGGAAACAGAAAAGATCGATATGATCCTGAAAAAAATAGATGAAGATCCCGAGGTAGAGGAAGTGAAAGTAACGGAACGCAACCTATGGGAAAAGATACGCAAAAAAACTCTGCAAGGCCGTCGTACCGGTGTGGGTATTACAGCCGAAGGGGATATGATTGCAGCCATGAACCTGCGCTACGGAACAGAAGAAGCTACGGCTTTTGCAGAAGAAGTCCATCGTACCCTGGCGCTCGCGGCTTACCGTTCATCAGTGGATATGGCCAAGGAAAGAGGCGCTTTCGAAGTTTTCGATTTTAAACGAGAGCGAAACAATCCGTTCATTAATCGATTGAGCGAAGCCGATCCAAAGCTTATTACGGATATGAAGAAGTACGGACGCCGTAACATTGCATGCCTTACAGTTGCCCCGACAGGAACAACCAGCCTGATGACACAGTCTACTTCGGGAATCGAACCTGTTTTCCTGCCTGTTTACAAGCGCCGTCGCAAAGTCAATCCGAATGATACGCAGGTAAAAATCGACTTTATAGATGAAAACGGAGATTCGTGGGAAGAATATATTGTATTTCACCACAAGTTTGTGACATGGATGGAAGTCAAGGGATATTCCGTAACTAAAAAATATACACAAGAAGAAATAGATAAACTAGTAGCTGAATCTCCTTATTATAAAGCCACTTCGAATGATGTGGATTGGTTGCAGAAGGTTAGGATGCAGGGACGTATACAGAAATGGGTAGACCACTCTATAAGCGTTACGATAAACCTTCCTTCTGATGTTTCGGAAGATTTAGTGAACACTTTATATATCGAAGCATGGAAAAGCGGATGTAAAGGTTGTACCGTATACAGGGACGGTTCGCGTGCCGGAGTGCTTCTTGCCGCCGATAATAAAAAAGACTCTAAAGATGAAGATTGCGGGGATTGTTACGAACGTCCTTTGATTGTATCGGAGCGTCCAAAGCAACTGGTTGCAGATGTAATCCGTTTCCAGAATAATAAAGAAAAATGGATTGCTTTTATCGGTCTGCTGGATGGTCGTCCGTATGAGGTATTTACCGGTATTAACGATGATGAAGAAGGAATCATGCTTCCTAAACACGTCAATAAAGGCGTTATTATCAAAACGCATAACGAGGACGGTGAAAGAAGTTATGATTTCCAGTTCAAAAATAAGAAAGGGTATAAAGTAACCATAGAAGGACTGAACAGCAAATTCGATCCGGAGTTCTGGAACTATGCAAAGCTGATATCCGGAGTATTACGTTATGGAATGCCTATCGACCAGGTTGTGAAACTGGTATCCGGTCTGGAACTGAACAGTGAAACTATTAATACCTGGAAAAACGGTGTAGAGCGGGCTTTGAAGAAATATCTGCCTGCCGATACTGAAGCAAAAGGTCAAAAGTGTCCGGTTTGTGAGCAGGAAACGTTGGTTTACCAGGAAGGATGCCTGAAATGTACCAATTGCGGTGCTTCCAAGTGTGGATAAAACTATAATTTAATTCTAAA
>DQAM01000330.1:4313-4668 GCA_003523545.1 Dysgonomonas sp. | reverse complement strand
TTTTCGTAATTTTTCCAATAATATGTACGAATTTTCGATTGAAGGATATTATAAAGATATGAGGAACCAGATCGATTATAAAGACAACGCCGAACTGGCCAAAAATAACGATGTGGAAACAGAATTACTCTACGGAAAAGGGCGTGCATACGGCGTAGAACTCCTCCTGAAGAAACGTTATGGACAACTGACAGGCTGGATAGGTTATACTTTATCCCGTTCCGAGAAACGGATAGACGGAATCAATAATGACAAATGGTATCCCGCCCGACAGGACAGAACGCATGATATTTCGATAGTCGGCATTTATGAACTGAATCCGAAATGGACTTTGTCGGCCGCATGGGTATATTAT
>DQAM01000330.1:0-4144 GCA_003523545.1 Dysgonomonas sp. | reverse complement strand
GGCCGCATGGGTATATTATACGGGTAATGCCGTGACATATCCCAGTGGAAAATATCATGTAGACGGACGGGAAATCGTATATTACAATGAAAGAAACGGATACCGCGCTCCGGCATACCACCGTCTCGACCTTAGTGCGACGTGCATCCTTAAAAAAACTGCTAAGTATCATTCGGAATTATCTTTTGGACTGTACAATGCTTATGGAAGGGAAAACGCTTACATGATAGATTTCAGAACAAACGACGACGACCCGGAAAAGACATCGGCTTACCAGTATTCCCTGTTTCGTTTTATTCCTTCTATATCATGGAATTTTAAATTTTAGGAATAAGAAAATTATGAAAAAAACTGCTTCAAAATAGATCATATTATTTACCTGTTTTTCAGCTATTATCTATTTCACTTCCTGCGAGAAAGTAATCGATGTCGATTTACGTTCGGTAGAACCCAAAGTAGTAATCGAGGCTTTGCTTCCTCTTGATTCCATTGCCACGGTAAACATTTCTACCACTAAAGATTTTAATACGGACAATGATTTCCCTCCCCTATTCGGGGCTATTATTACCCTTTCGGATAGTGAGGGCAATTCCGAAGTATTAGCACAGAATAGCGACGGGCTGTATGTAGGTAGGAAAATACGGGGCAGGGAAAGGAAAACGTATAATCTTCATATAGAAATCGATGGAAAAATATATACCTCTGTTTCGACTATGCCTCAACTGGTAAAACTGGAAAAGATTAATCTATACCCTATACCGGCTTTCGACTACCCTGTTCCTCAGATTGTATTCCAGGATCCGAAAGGGGAAGATAATTATTACCGGGCTAAGCTTTACCTGAATCAGACACGCATGGATATCGGTGGTGAAACTATAGATGACGAACAGCGCGACGGTGTACTCATCGAACGTGTCCTTCCGGTTTTTGATAACGATCAGGAAAATAGCCGTAAGTTGGAGAAAGGCGACATCGTGCACGTCGAATTCCAATGTCTGGATAAAGGTGCTTTTACCTTTTTCGACACTTACGCCCAAATGGGAATGTCACTGAACAATCCCACTTCTAATATTCAGGGAGGAGCTTTAGGATATTTTTCGACTTATGCCGTCGACCATATGCAGATAGTAGCTGATTGGGATTGGTAAACGATTTACTTATTAATATTTATAAAAAAATGAAAATGAAAATTTTTCTATATATAGCTATTATATTTGCATCATTACTTCTTTTTACCTGTTGTAAGCAAAACAAAAAGGAAAATGAAAAAAATCTAACAAACCAGTCAGCAAATGACGGAGTGAATAAAGAACGAAGCCTTACCCGCATCGATGCGCTTTATTATAACTATATTTTAGAAAGTGAGACGCCTATAAAAGCATCCGATATGAAAAAAGAGATTCCCGTTTTTTCCGAAGATAAAAATGGTATTCTGGATGCTTCTATAACCGATTCTACGAAAATAAAGGAAATAAAGGATTTGCTGAATGACCTGAAAGCATCAGAAGAGGAAACTACTCCCGATACGCGCATGATTTTTGTCCTCGTGTATGATGATGAATCCAAAGATACCATATCTCTAGCGGAAATATATTCAGATAGAATTTATTTTAACGGAAGGGAGCAAATCCGCAATAATAAATTGCTTTTTACATTAAAGAATTACATAGGATTTTATCCCTGGCTCATCGGTGACGATATGTTCAATATGTCCGAATTACAGGATCATTCTTTCCCGAAGCCCCCTTTCACTTCCAGCCGGTATTATAAGGAATACCAGCAGGCTTTAGCCGGTAAATAAAAAACTCATCCGGCATTTCGCCAAATGAGTTTCTATTATAGTGTAGATATTTATTACATAAAAAGTCCGATAAACCAATATACCAGCATAGCCATCACTGCACTTACCGGAATAGTCAGTATCCAGGCCACCAAAAGGTTCTGAGTAACACCCCAGCGTACCGCCGAAAGGCGTTTAACAGCACCGACACCAATGATAGCACCCGTAATGGTATGTGTAGTACTTACCGGAATTTTCAGAAGCTCTGTAATGAAGAGTGTTATCGCACCGGAAGTTTCCGCAACGACACCTTCCAATGAAGTTACCTTGGTTATCTTAGTACCCATTGTTTTAACGATTCTCCAACCGCCCGACATAGTGCCGAGAGCTATCATACTGAAACAGGCTATAGGAACCCAATCAGGTATATCTTTAATATTAGCTATCTGCCCGCCGGCAAAAAGCGCAGCGGCAATAATACCCATCACTTTTTGTGAGTCATTCAGACCGTGTCCTATACTAAACAGCGCCGAAGATACCAGCTGCAACCTCCTGAACCAGGTATCCGCCTTATGAGGTTTCGCCCTCTTACATATATTCAAGGTTAATGTCGTAAGTAGTATAGCCAAGAGCATACCTATTAGTGGTGCAAGGAAGATGAAAGATGCAATCTTCAGGATAACCATCCCTTCGATAGTGCCGAATCCTGCGCTTGCAATAGCTGCGCCTGCAAATCCTCCGATCAGCGTATGCGACGATGAAGATGGTATACCGAACCACCATGTAAGGAGATTCCAGACAATAGCGGCAATCAATCCTGCAAGAATAACATGTAATGTGATAAATTCGGGTAAAACTGTTTTGGCAACAGTATTGGCTATACCAAATTCGCCGATGATAAATTTGGCGATAAAATAAGCGACGAAATTAAAAAAGGCAGCCCAGAGAACGGCTTGAAAAGGAGTAAGGACTTTGGTAGATACTATGGTAGCAATAGAATTGGCAGCATCGTGAAAACCATTGATAAAATCGAAGATTAAGGCTAATGCTACAACAATTATTAATAAAGTCATATTCTATTTTTTCTTATGAGTATTTAATGATAACTGTTTTTATGATTTTACCTACTGCTTCGGCAGCATCTGTAGCCCTTTCCAGCTCGTGAAGAATATCTTTCAATTTAATGACCTCTATCGCATCATTTTCATTCTCAAAAAGGTCGATCAGGAAATGCTCGTAAACATCATCGGCTTTCTTTTCTACAACACCTAATTGGTTAGTATATTCTTTAATCTGCGCCGGACGCTTCTTGAACGTATCGAGTTCTTCTACAGCAAGAGACATATATCCGGCCGATTCACGCACAAACCGGGCCAATTCGACCGCACTTTGGGGAATAACCTTCGGATTATAGAGCATAATACGTTTTGCGCAGCTGTTGATCAGGTCCATTACGTCATCCATGGTCGAAGACATATTATTTATATCTTCGCGGTCGAAAGGAGTAATAAACGTATTGTTCAGTTCTTCGAATATCTGATTCTGAATACTGTCCGCTTTACGTTCCTGATCTTTGATTTTCTTGTAGAATTCGACCGATTCTTCGTGGCTGGATGCCTGTACACATTGAATGATAAGATCGGAGGCTTCCACAATAACCCCGCTCATTTGATGAAGAAGCTGGATAAATTTGTTTTCTTTAGGTTTGAACCTATCGAATAAATTATTTTTCATAAATTGCTATATATGTTTACATTTCGAATTCGAAAGAAAAGAAGTCTCTTAATTTTCCGCTTACAAAAATATAACTTTTTCCGATTTTTGAAACATATTTAACATTAAACATACTCATAAAATGCAGGTTTTATTCTGTCACTCCCGGTATAATCCATCTGTTCCTGATGTATTTAGTTACCTGATCCTGCATGCTGTTGGTTATCCAAAGTGTGTCTTTATCGATTCTGAAAGTCTGCGTGTACCGGTCTAATATTATCTGATTCCCTTCAATCCGGTACTTTTGCTTATTATATTGATCCCGGGACTTCCCTTCCGCAAATGAAAAATAAGAGTAAAAATTGAGAGTAAAAACCCGCCTTACAACCAAGCTGTCGGTTCCTGCATGATAACTGTCCCATGCCCCGAATAGGGGATTATTCCCATAATCGTCATTATTTTCCTCCTCATCGCTGCATGAGAAAAATATCAGGGACATAATTATAGATAGAATAAAATATTTCATTCTTTGAAAACTTTCATCTTTACCATATTAAAAACGTAATACTAACTCATTTAGTATGTTTCAGATTAATTAAAAGAAAAAAGCATTTTCACACTTGCTTAGTATCACCTATATAACTACTTTTG
>DQAM01000331.1 GCA_003523545.1 Dysgonomonas sp. | reverse complement strand
AACAGCAGGAACAACAGATGTCTTCCGAAAGTATGGAACAACTGCTGAAAGCAATAGAACAGCAGGAAAAAGAAACGCAGGATAAAGTGCAGCGCATGAAAAATGAAGAAAGAAAGCGCCAAAACGAACGTAACAGAAGACAAAACAAAGACTGGTAAAAAATAAACGATATGAAGATGAAATCGAAATATCTGTTACCCATGTTCTTGTTTTTTATTACAGGATACCTATCTGCACAAGAACAGGAAGAAGATAAAAAAGAAATAAAACTGGAGGTTAAAGCGCCTGAAGAAGTATTATTAGGAAAAGCTTTCCGTGTCGCTTATACGGTGATCAATGCCGAAAATATAGATTTAGACTTTCCGCAGAAGATGAAAGGGTTCGAAACCCAATACGGGCCTATGTGGTCGAGCTCGGCATCGACACAGGTCATAGAAGGCAAAACCATATCAACAAAAGCCCAGACCTTTACATATATACTGATGCCTCTCGAAAGAGGGAAATATAAATTACCCGAAATATCGATAGAGGTCGAAGGCAAAAAATACAAGGCGGAACGCCCCGAGATAGAAGTATTATCCTTAGAAGATTTGCAGAAAAAGTATCCGGAAGATTTCCCAAGCAGGGAAAAGAAAGATAACAAAAAGAAAAAGTATGAAATCAAGGATGAGGATGCCTTTATCCGCACAATAATCGAGGAACAGAAGGCAGACGGAGGAAAAATACTCGAAGTCTCGCTCCGCCTATATGTCGCTGAAAAAACCGACATCAGCGGAATAAGTAATATCCTCGACTTTGAAGAGCCTGATTTTTCACAATTCAATATAGTGAGGAGATATTCTCCAGGGCGTAGAATGGCTCTTACCAAATACGAAGGGAAAAATTATTATGCGACCGATATCCGTAAGTTTATACTGACACCCAAACGTTCGGGAAAAGTAGAAATTGAGGGAGGGCATTTCGATATCGTTTTCCGTGTCCGGACAGGTGAAGTAGAAAGGTCGTTTTTCGGTCCGGTGGAAGTAGAAGCCGAAGTTAGAAAGACAATCCGGGTGGAAAATTTCACTTTAGACGGGGGACTAGTGGGCGACTGGCACACTATTTGAAGGATCAACCGTTGAAAGACAGCAGTTATTGTTGAAAATAAAGGGATGATTAAGAACTTTCATTTACTTGTATTCTTATAACTATTGAGAAGAAATATGCAGAGACAATTATATTTGGTTATCTTATTGCTTTTGAGTTTTGCGTTTGCGCAGGCACAGAATGTAACGTTCAAAGCCTCCGCACCTTCCGCTGTGGCCAAAGGAGATCAGTTCAGGCTGGTGTATGTCCTCGAAAATGCTGAAGGTAAGAACCTCGATGCCCCATCGACAATCAATGGGTTCGAGATTCTTTACGGACCTGCCATTACGAGCAGTTCAAGCACTTTCATAGCTAACGGCAAAGCAGACATGCGCAAGACAGAATCCTATATATTCACCTTGTCTGCCACTACCGAAGGTACATTCACCATACCATCTGCCACTATCCAGGCTGATGGAAAAACTTATACATCCAATACTGTACAGATAAAAGTACTGCCGCCCGACAAAACCAGGCAGAACAACCAGCCGGGCCGGGGACAGCAATCTTCTGTTCCGCGTTCCGGGTCGGCCAATATAACTTCTTCCGACGCATTTATACGTGTAATACCTTCCAAAACAAAAATACGCGAGCAGGAAGCATTTGTGGTGACTTTCCGTTTCTACACTACGCTCGACGTTATAGATATAGGCAAAATAGAATTCCCCGAATTCGACGGTTTCATGGTAGAAGACCAGGATCTTCCACCCGCACGACAATTACAGATGGAACATTACAACGGGCGTAACTATAATGTTATCAATCTCAGGCGCACGCTCCTGTTCCCTCAACGTTCGGGAAAAATCACCATTCCATCGGGAAAAATAGAGATGTTGTTCCGCGTAATGACAGGGGCTACATATCCTACCATTTTCGGACCTCAACCTGTAGCAAGCGAAGTCAGGAAGATGATGACCACTTCTCCCCTGACTATCGACGTAGGCGAACTTCCAGCCGGAAAACCGGATAATTTCTCCAACGGAGTCGGAACATTCTCCCTCCGGGAATCCATAACCGAAACGGATATCAAAGCGAATGACCCCATTACCCTTACTCTGACTATCTCGGGAACAGGTAACATGAAGCTTCTGAAAAATCCGGAATTGGTATTACCGAAGGATTTTGAGAGTTACGATCCAAAGATTACCAATAATCTCAATTTTACAGACAACGGTCTCACCGGTTCAAGGACGATTGAATATCTCTTTATCCCCCGCTATCAGGGAACGTATAAAATTCCTCCTGTCGAATTTTCTTATTTCGATACAAGGAGTAATTCCTATAAAACCTTGTCTACTCGGGAGTATACTATAAATGTAGCCAGAGATCCTAACGCCGGTGCCAATGCCGCTACCAGCTTCACCCAGACAGAAGTAGAAGTAGAGCAGGATATCAGACACATAAAAACAGGAGAACCTTCATTTGTATCCACAACTGATTTCCTGGTAGGTTCCACGGCTTATTATTTATGGTATATAATACCTATTCTTCTCTTCATCACGGCTTTCATCCTTTACCGCAAGCAGATAAAAAAGAATGCCGATGTAATCGGAATGAAGACCAAGCGGGCTAATAAAATAGCCATAAAAAGGCTTAAACAAGCCAAAAAACACTTGGATGCACAGGAAAAAGAAAAATTCTACGAAGAAGTATTACGCGCTACGTGGGGTTATCTCAGCGATAAACTGGTGATACCAGTGGCAGACCTCAACAGGGAAAATATAGAATCCGAAATGACGGCTTACGGTGCAGATTCTAAATTAATAAACGAGTTCATATATATACTCGATACATGTGAGTTTGCAAGATACGCCCCTGCCGAATCAGATACGGCTATGGACGAACTATATGCCACTACGGTAGATGCTATAGGTGAAATGGAAAACGGTAAAAAGAAACCGAAAACTAAAAACTGAAAATTAAAAAGCTAATCTTATTAATTTAAAAGTTAAAGTGACAACCGGATTAATTATGAGACAATTTCTAGTATATATTTTCATTCTTGTATCAGTATGGGGAATCAATGCCCAGAATACGGATACTCCGGGTAATACCGAACAACCCATTGCCGCAGATATAATAGAAAAGCCTGCTGTTTCCGGCGAAGCCGGAAGTATTGCCTTACAGGCACAGGCCGAATATCAGGAAGGCAATTACCGCAAAGCGATAGAACTGCTCGAAGCTGAAATAGAAGCTCAAAAAGAAAACGGCAAAGTATCGGCTCAATTATATTACAATCTGGGAAATGCTTATTTCAGGGTAAATGAGTTTCCCGAAGCTATTTTGAATTATGAACGGGCACAATTATTCGATCCGGGAGACCGGGACATCCGCCACAATATCAAGTATGCAAATACAAAAATAGAAGATAAGATATTAACGGCCGATAATTTTATTTTCCAGATATGGTTCGATTCTATACAAAATTTGCTTACTTCCAATACCTGGGGTGTAATTTCTATAATATTTTTTATTATATTTGTTAGTTCTTTGTTCCTGTTTTTCTTTAGTCCCCGCCTTGTATTAAAAAAGGCAGGATTTTACTCAGGAATAGTTATGTTGGTGTTACTGCTGTTTACGAATGTATTTGCAATCAGACAAAAGCGCAAAATAGAAAATCGTAATACGGCTATTGTTATGGCAGGGTCGGCTCCGGTAGTGAGTTCGCCCACTAGTAGTGGTTCGAAAGAACTGTTTATCCTGCATGCAGGAACCAAAGTCCGGATCAACAAATCGGACGGCAATTGGTACGAAATAGAAATTGCCGATGGTAATGTAGGCTGGATTCAAAAAGAGAGAATTGAGGTAATTTAAAAAATGATTCAAGAAGAAGCCAACCGGCTTGTCGAGCAAATACTCCCCTACGAAAGGTCATTATTCCTATGGCTTAACGATTCACACAATATATTTTTCGATAGCTTCATGTGGATTTACAGTGAGAAACTCACATGGATCCCGCTTGCTATCGTTGCACTGGGAGTATTCACGTACAAGGTTAAATGGCAGTATGCCGTGTTATTCATATTATGCCTCGGGCTTTTGGCAACGCTTTGCGACCAATTGTCCGCAGGATTGATTAAGTCTTATTTCGAGAGGTACAGGCCGTCGCATCATCCCGACTATGAAGATATAGTCAGGACACTGAATAATTACCGCGGAGGACGGTACGGGTTTATTTCCGCACATGCCGCCAACGGGTTTGGGATAGCGACCTTCCTGTCTCTGGTATTCCGGTACAAGCGGTTTACGATTGTCGCACTTTCGTGGGCATTTGTCTCCGCATATTCCCGCATATATCTGGGAGTTCACTTCATTTCGGATATAATAGGAGGCATGATGCTAGGCTGTCTTTTAGGCGTCCTTGTATTTATGCTCTTTATATACTGCCGTAAAAAAATACTCAGGCAAAACGAAGAACAACTCCGCATGCGCTACTACTCCATATTGCGGGGTAACATACTTCTAGGCACCATAGTAGTACTCGTTATAACAATTTTTATAATTAGCTGGCTGAATTTTATGTATGGATTTGGTTGGCTTTATTAAAATCATTTCTTAACTTTAAAGCAACAATCTTAGTGTTAACCCCGTAATTCTATAAAATTATGACGAAAACGATCACTTATAACGAGCTTAGGAAAATCAAAGACAGCCTGCCTGACGGCAGCATGCAGAAAATTGCCAAAGACCTGAATATGTCTGTCGAAACAGTAAGGAACTATTTCGGCGGGCACAGTTACAAGGAAGGAGAAAGCGTAGGTGTCCATATAGAACCGGGACCCGACGGCGGAATCGTGGTATTGGACGATTCATCTATCCTGAATATGGCAATGGAAATGCTGGAAGAGGTGAAATAAGATTTCTCCGCTCCGGTAAAGTATATAAATCAAGAATGATAAGAATAGGTAAAATGACCGGGGAAATCCGGTTGCGATATTTTCATCATTCTGCTAAAAGAAGTAATTATGAGCGATAAATTAGTTACTCTTGCAATACACACAGAAGAAAAAGCACAGATATTAAACGAACTGCTCAACAGTCATGGGATTTCGGTAGTACAGGAAGAAGTCACCAGCGACGCTCCCGGGGCTCCTACAGGAATACGCCTTCGGATAAAAGAATCAGACTTATCGAAAGCACTCAATGTAGTCGAAAGCCGTAACTTATTCAGCTATAGCGAACCTGAGACATACCGGACAGACGATGGACGAAAGCGCATCCTTGTCCCTGTCGATTTCTCCGACTATTCCATCAAAGCATGCCGGATCGCCTTTAACCTGGCTAAGGAAATACATGCTAAAATAAAAATCCTTCACGTTTATTTCAATCCTTATTACCCTACCGCATTGCCGATGGCAGAAGCTTTTGCCTATCAGGGAAAAGAAGAAGCCGAATTCCAGAACATACTGGATAAGGTAAACAAGGACATGAAAAAGCTTTGCAATACGATAGACGAGAAAATTGCCAGCAAGGAATTTCCTTCGGTTAATTACTCGTACGTACTCAAAGAAGGATTGCCCGAGGAAGAAATCGTAGGTTTTGCCAAGGATTATAAGCCTGCATTACTCGTAATGGGTACCCGCGGTAAAGACCAGAAAGGAGTAGACCTGATCGGAAGCGTAACTGCCGAAGTTATCGAAATGACTTCGATACCGGTATTGGCTATCCCCGAAAAGACATCTTTCTATGATTTCAAGCAGGTGAAGAATATTTCTTTCCTGACAAATTTCAGCCAGAGGGACCTCAATTCGTTCGATGCTATGATGGCTTTTTTCAAGGACTATCCTGTGAATGTACACCTCACGCATATCGAGAATAAAAATACCGACAAGTGGTCTTTGATACAGTTGGAAGGAATACAGTCGTATTTCCGCAAAAAGTATCCGATGATTACTATCGATTACAAAATGATAAGCGGAGAGGATAATATATCACTGCTCGAAAATTTCGTTGAAAGTGCGCATATAGACATCATTGCCCTGACAACGGCCAAACGGAATGTATTTACACGCATGTTCAGGCCGAGCGTTTCGCGCAAGATGCTTTTCAATTCCGATACACCTTTGTTTGTGCTCAGGGGTTGATCGTGCAAGAACTTAATCGCTTCAAAAAAAATCATAAAACATTTGCACAAGCCCTCTTTAAATAAATGGGGCTTGTGTTTTTATTATTTGTCATGCTGAAACAACGTTCGAGGAGTGAATGCGGCTCAATATAGTCAAGCATCTCATCCACTAAAAAAGAACTTTCCCTTTGGTCAGGATGACAAAAAAGTAACATTTTACAAGAATATTTTATTGGGAGAAAACTCCTTTTAAAGCCTATGCAATAAAGAGATAAATATAGTAAGGGTGACTATATACATCTTTGCACATGCTGTCATTGCGAGCGGTAGCGAAGCAATCCGTGCAAGGAAAAGGAGATTGCTTCAGTCATTCTTCCTTCGCAATGACAAGAAAGAAGAATAACTGTAAATAGGTATATAATATTTATAGTAAGATGGGCAGTATTCGTG